>CAZYSJ010000096.1:0-18092 GCA_964649875.1 uncultured Caldilineaceae bacterium | reverse complement strand
ACGTTATGTCACGTTGGCTGGTTCGCCCGCTTGCGCCGGCGGCGACGGACCAGCGCCCGCACCACCCAGATCAGAATAACCAGCGGGATCAGAAACACCAGCATGATGGGCACGACGAACACCAACACCCAAATGGCGAGATCGCCGAGGAACTGCAGCGCCGACACCAACGCCCGCGACGCATCGCGCAGCGCCGCTACCGGCCGCCACTCCTCCTCTACCACAGGACGGGTGGCCGCGTCCGGCGTCAGCGTGACTTCAATCGTTGAGAGCGCAATCTGATTGTCCATCACGTTCTTGCGCCCCTGCAACTGCTCGATCTGACCGCGCACCTCGGTCAGGCTGCGATGCACCGCCAGAATGTCCTCCGGCGTGGCATTGGGCCGGGCGCGCACCTCCGCCAGCAGTTCGCGCAACTCGTTTTCGGTGGCTTCCAGATTGCGCAATTGAGCCTCGACGTCGCTGTATTGGTCGGTCACATCCTGCCGGTCGACGGAGCGGGAGCGCGTGTCCAGCGCCATCTCCTCCAGCGCATCCATCGCCGTCTCCAGCGACTCCGCCGGGACGCGCAGCGTCAGCGTGCCGCGCAGCAGGTCCGCCCCTCCGTAGGAGCCTTTATACAAGTTGGCGTTGGACACATAGCCGCCCAACTCGTCCATCAGCCCTTCGATGCGGCGTACGACCGCTTCCGTATCGGCGACAACCAGCTCGATGCGGGCGTTGGCGATCACCTTGCGCGTCGAATCAAACGCCGGCGCCACGACGGCATACTCGCCGCCTGCGGCAGGCGCTTCCATGGCGTACTCCTGCCTCACGTCAGCCATCTCCGCAGGCACAGGCGCCATCTCCGCAGGCGCGGACATTTGTGCGCCACAGCCGGTTGCGCCCAACACCAACAAGAGCGCGGCGACAGCCAGCCACGCCCGGATAGACATTACTCTTGGCATGATTCTCTCTTCCTTGTGCATTTGGGCTTGGCGAAATCCGATCGTCACATTTGGCTTGTTTTCGCCATATTTTGTGTAACAGCAACGTCCGTTCTAGACGTTTCATACACATGACGGGACGCGGCTATGCATTTGTTCCCGCTAATTTATCGGCTATGCGTCGAGGGCTGCGAATTGCTAGCAGTTCGTGATACAATACCCGCCATGAACCTAGACAGCCTGCGCGCCCAGTTGCTCGCCATGCCCGGCGCAAGCGAAGAGACGCCGTTTGGCCCCGACGCCCTCGTCTACAAAGTGGGCGGCAAAATGTTCGCCCTGGTCGCCTGGGAAGCCAAGCCGTTGACCGTCTCCCTCAAGTGCGACCCGCTGCACGCCCTCGCCCTGCGCGACGAGTTTCCCGCGGTCCGACCCGGCTACCACTTCAACAAGCGCCACTGGAACACCGTCACGCTCGACGGCAGCGTGCCGCCGCCGGTCGTAGACGCCATGATCCAGGAGTCCTACGACCTGGTCTTGGCCGGCCTCTCGCGCCGCCGGCGTGAAGAGATTCTAGCATCTGGGTAGCCGGGCGTCATGCGTCATTCGTCACGAGTCACGGGTCAAGAATGACGGATGACTCGTGACGTCTGACGCCTAACGCCTCACGCATACGCCTCTATCGGCGCGCATGTGCACACGATGTGACGGTCGCCGTACACATTATCGATGCGCCCGGCCGCCGGCCAAAACTTGAACTCCTTCACCCACGGCGCAGGGTAAGCGGCTTGCTCGCGCGTATAGCCCCGATCCCACTCGTCGCTTGACACCGCCTGCGCGGTGTGCGGCGCACCCTTCAGCGGGTTATCGTGCGGGTCGCTCTCACCTTGCTCCACCGAGCGGATCTCCTCGCGAATCGCAATCATGGCTTCGCAGAAACGGTCCAGTTCGGCCTTCGATTCGCTCTCCGTCGGCTCGATCATCAGCGTGCCCGCCACCGGGAAGGACATCGTCGGGGCGTGGAAGCCGTAATCCATCAGCCGCTTGGCGATGTCGTCGACCTCGATGCCCGCCTCCTTCAGAGGGCGCACGTCGATGATGCATTCGTGCGCCACCGTTCCGTTGGCCCCGCGATAGAGCACGGGATAGTGCGGCTGTAGGCGGGCCGCCACGTAGTTGGCGTTGAGAATGGCATACTTGGTCGCCTCGGTCAAGCCGCCCGCCCCCATCATGGCAATGTACAGATAGGAGATCGGCAGGATCGAGGGGCTGCCCCACGGCGCGGACGAAACCGCGCCCACCGACTGCTCTCCGCCGACGCCCGGCACGACCGGACTGCCCGGCAGGAAGGGGACCAAATGCGCGGCTACGCCGATTGGCCCCATGCCAGGCCCGCCGCCGCCGTGCGGAATGGCGAAGGTCTTGTGCAAGTTGAGGTGACACACGTCCGCGCCGATGTCGCCCGGACGGCACAGGCCGACCTGCGCGTTCATGTTCGCCCCGTCCATGTAGACCTGCCCGCCGTGCTCGTGGACGATGCGGCATAGCTCCACGACGCCTTCCTCGAACACGCCGTGCGTCGACGGATAGGTGACCATGATGGCGGCGAGGTTATCGCTGTGCTGCGCCGCCTTGGCGCGCAGGTCATCCAGGTCGACATTGCCCTCGTCATCACACTGCACGACCACGACCTCCATGCCCGCCATTACCGCGCTGGCCGGGTTTGTGCCGTGCGCCGAGGACGGGATCAGACAGATGCGGCGATGACCTTCGCCGCGCGCCAGATGATAGGCGCGGATGGTCAGCAAGCCGGTATATTCCCCCTGCGAGCCGGCGTTGGGCTGCAACGACATCGCGTCGAAACCGGTGATTTCCGCCAGGTCGCGCGATAGCCGGGCGAACAATTCTTGATAGCCTGCGGCCTGCTCCAGTGGGGCGAAGGGGTGCAGCCGTCCGAACTCCGGCCATGTGATCGGCAGCATTTCGCTGGCCGCGTTGAGCTTCATCGTACACGACCCCAACGGGATCATGGAATGCGCCAGCGACAAGTCCTTCTGCTGCAGGCGGAAGACGTAGCGCATCATCTCCGTTTCGGTGTGATAGGAGTTGAAGACGGGGTGCGTCAGGAACTCGCTGGTGCGCGCCAGGGGCGCCGGATAGGACGTTGTCGCCCTTGCCGCCGCCTCGACCAGATCGACCGGCGCTTCCTGCCCAAAGATGCGCAAAAGCGTTTGCAAGTCCGCCGCGCTGACGGTTTCATCCAGCGACACGCCTATAGCGCCGTCCGCATAGCGCCGCAAGTTGACGCGCTCCGCCGCGGCGCGCTCGATCAGTTCATCCTGCGAGAAAGGCCCGCCCTCCACGCGCAGCGTATCGAACACCGGAGCGCGGTTGACGTGATAGCCCAACCCCGCCAACACCTCGGCCAAGACCTGCGTTTGCAGCCGCACGCGGCGAGCGATGCGCGTCAGCCCTGCGGGGCCATGATAGACCGCGTACATCGCGGCCATCACCGCCAGCAGCACCTGCGCCGTGCAGATATTGCTGGTGGCCTTGTCGCGGCGGATGTGTTGCTCACGCGTTTGCAAGGCCAGGCGCAGCGCCGGCTGCCCCGCGCTGTCGACCGACACGCCCACCAGACGTCCCGGCATGATGCGCTTGTACTCGTCGCGCGTCGCCAGGAAGGCGGCGTGCGGCCCGCCATAGCCCATGGGCACGCCAAAACGCTGGCTGCTGCCCACGGCGATGTCCGCGCCGAACTCGCCGGGCGGTCGCAGCAGCGTCAGCGCCAGCAGATCGGTCGCGACCACAACCAGCGCGCCGGCGGTATGAGCGCGTTCGGTGAACGCAGCGTAGTCCTCGACGTTGCCGTCCGTGTCCGGGTATTGCACCAGTGCGCCGAACGTGGGCCGGCTGAAGTCATAGCTCGCGTGGTCGCCGACCACGACTTCGTAGCCCAACGGCTCGGCCCGCGTCTGTACCACGGCGATGGTCTGCGGGTGACATTTGTCCGACACGAAAAAGACATTGGCCGCCGCTTCCCTGTGGCCGCGCTTGCACATGGTCATGGCCTCTGCCGCGGCTGTCCCTTCATCCAGGAGCGAGGCGTTGGCGAACGCCAGCCCGGTCAGGTCCGCTACCATCGTCTGAAAGTTAAGCAGCGCTTCGAGCCGTCCCTGCGCGATTTCCGGCTGATAAGGCGTGTAAGCCGTATACCAGCCGGGGTTTTCCAGAATGTTGCGCAAGATCACGGGCGGCGTAACGCAATCATAGTAACCCATGCCGATATATGACCGCCATACCTGGTTCTTTTCGGCCATGTTGCGCAGGTCGGCCAGCGCCTGCGCTTCGCCTTGCGCAGCAGGCAGGTTCAATGACCCGTCTAGCCGGATGTTGGCGGGGACGGTCTTATTGATCAGTTCATCGAGGGAAGAAACGCCGATAGCCGCCAGCATGGCCGCGGCGTCTGCGGCGCTCGGCCCAATGTGCCGGCGCGCAAACGAATCCAGGTCCGTAGCCAAGTTTATCTCAGGCGTAGAACCCGGCAGACCGGCCCCATTGGACGCGCGGCCGGCGCCTCCGCTATACAACTTGGCTTGATATTCGCTCACGTCAATTCTCCTCTTGCGGTAATGGCATCGAGCCGCTGCGCAGCCCGATCGCGCGACGGCGGGCAACAAAAAACGGGCAACCCAAAACGCTGCCCGTTCGCCCTGTCGCCAACCTGAGAGATTGCCCCTGCCGCCTTGGCAGAGGTTGCCCCTTCGGCGCCCCCGAAAAAGCCGGAGATCTTTCCAGAGCCGCAATGGCGCAACGATCCTTCTGCCTGAGAGTGTCACCCATGCACCCAGGCGGCATGCACAGGCTTGCACCTTCGGCGGCCTGGTTTGCCCAGGCTCTCTCTCGCCGCACCGTATCTGCGCGATGTTCAACTTGATGGATGCATCATAGCATGAACTTGCTGCAGGTTAAAGCGCGCGGCCCCGCGTTGTGCTACGCTATGTCTGAGACGTTCAGGAAGGCTTCGGCAAGGTCGATTCCCGCCTGAAACGCCGCGAACCTAGCCAACTGACCAGGTTAAATCCTCACCACTGGTTTAGGGCGCGGTCTCGCCACATGCATGAGGCATTGTGACGATTTTCACGATAAGGTATGCGTATGCGTTTTCCCGCGCGTTTGCATCATTCGCGCGGCCAACCGAGCAGTATAGGGATTACGCACGTGAGCAGGCGACATCGTCGGACAGCCGCTCGCTGCCGAACGAGCAAAGCCCCTCTTGCGTTTCCCAGCAGTTATCGGATCTTTTAGCCGTGCCGTGCCTTACTCTTGTTCACAGTCGCTTTTGAAAGGAGCACTATGGCTGCCAGACCTGCTGCCGCCAGGCGATCGGCGGACGGCGCCAGCGCCGAACACCCCAGCGGTGACGCGCGCTTCAAAATGATCGACCGAACCCTGAAGCGCTTCCAATATCAGCAGGATGCGCTGATCGAGGTTCTGCATACGGCCCAGGAATCCTTCGGCTACCTCAGCGAAGACATCATGATCTACGTGGCGCAACAGCTCAAACTGCCTATGAGCTGGGTGTATGGCGTGGCGACCTTCTACCACTTCTTCACCCTCGAACCGCAAGGCGAACACTCCTGCACCGTCTGCATGGGCACAGCCTGCTACGTCAAGCGCGCCGCCGAGATCGTCGCCAAGCTTCAGGACGAATACGGCATCGAACCGGGCGAGACGACCCCGGACGGCAAATTCAGCGTGTCAGCCGCCCGCTGTCTTGGCAGTTGCGGCTTGGCTCCGGTGATCGTTCTGGACGGCGAAGTGATGGGTCGCCTCTCCCCTGACGAGGTGCTGGATCAGGTGAAGGATCGGCTCGCCTCCAAGAAACCACAATCTGTCCCGGCCTAATCACTCTCAACGTGAGGCAATTGCTCTATGAACCGAGTTGAACTTCAGAACATGGCGCAAGCGGAGACAGAACGGCAGAGCGCATTCCGCTGCCGTCTGCTTTGTTGCGCCAGCACGCCCTGCCTGTCTTCCGGCAGCACCGCTGTGAGCGAAGCCATGAAGCAAGCCCTGGCCGAAGGCAATCTCGACGCCGAGGTCGAGGTCGTCGCCACCGGCTGCATGGGTCCTTGCAGCCGCGGCCCGCTCGTCACCGTCAAAACGCCTGGACAGGAAGACGTCGTTTACGAAAAAGTCACCCCCGAAGTGGCGAAAGATATCGTCGCCAAGCATGTCACGCAGAGCAAGCCGGTCAAGGAAAATGTGCTGCCCGCCGACATGCCCTTCTTCGTCAAGCAGAAGAAAATCGTCCTCGCCAACAGCGGCCAGATCGACCCGGAACGCCTCGAAGACTACGTGGCTCGCGGCGGCTATTCGGCTCTCGCCCACGCCCTGCGCGAGATGTCCCCGGAAGAAGTCTGCGCAACCCTCACCAAGAGCGGCCTGCGCGGGCGCGGCGGCGCCGGCTACCCCACAGGCATTAAGTGGGACCTGGTGCGCAAGTCCGAAGGCGACAAGAAATACGTCGTTGCCAACGGCGACGAGGGCGACCCCGGCGCCTATATGGACCGCACGCTGATGGAGTCCGACCCCCATCGCCTTTTGGAAGGCATGGCAATCGCCGGTTATGCCGTCGGCGCAGACCAGGGCTATCTCTACGTGCGCGGCGAGTATCCCATCGCCGCCCAACGCTTGCAGCGCGCCATCCGCGCGGCGGAACGACGCGGGCTTCTGGGCAGTCGCGTCTTGGAAAGCAACTTTAACTTCCGCATCGACGTGCGCATCGGCGCCGGCGCCTTTGTCTGCGGCGAAGAGACTGCGCTCATGGCCTCAATCATGGGCCGCCGCGGCCAGCCTGTGCCGCGCCCCCCCTACCCGTCCGAGCGCGGTCTGTGGGGCAAGCCTACGCTGATCAACAACGTGGAAACCTTCGGCAGCATCGCCCCCATCATCCTCAACGGCCCCGAATGGTTCTCAGACATCGGCACTGAAAAGAGCAAGGGGACCAAGATCTTCGCGCTGGCCGGCAACATCGACACAACCGGCCTAATCGAGGTGCCGATGGGCATCACCCTGCGCGAGATCGTCTTCGACATCGCCAACGGCATCCCGGACGGCTACGCCTTCAAGGCGGCCCAGACCGGCGGCCCCAGCGGCGGCTGCATCCCCGCGCAATTCCTCGACACCCCGGTGGACTACGAGAGCCTGGGCGCGCTCGGCTCCATCATGGGTTCGGGCGGCCTCGTCGTCATGGATGAGCGAAGCTGCATGGCGGACGTCGCCAAGTACTTCATCGAGTTCTGCATGGACGAGAGCTGCGGCAAGTGCGTACCCTGTCGCGTCGGCACCGTCCAGATGCATCGCCTGCTCGAGCGCATCACCAACGGCAGCGCCACCCTCGAAGACCTGGAAACGCTGGAGGAACTCTGCATCCTGGTGCGCGACACCAGTCTCTGCGGCCTGGGCCAGAATGCGCCCAATCCCGTCATCAGCACCCTGCGCTACTTCCGCGAGGAATACGAGGCGCATATCATAGAGCGGCGCTGCCCGGCCGGAGCATGCGAGATGAATCGGATCCCGGCGCAGGAACTGAGCACGAACAGCGCCGTCTATTCGCAAAACGGCGCCCAAGCCGAACCGGCCCAAGCCTAGCAGTGAGGAGTCAGATAAGATGCCTGTTGTGACACTGACTGTCAATGATGAACTGGTGAGCGGGCAATCCGGCCAATCGCTGCTCTCCTTGCTGAAGGAGCTCGGCATCGATATGCCCACGCTCTGCCACCTCGAAGGGTTAAGCGACCGCGGCGGCTGCCGCCTCTGCATGGTCGAACTTCAGGGCAGCAAACGCCTGTTCGCCGCCTGTGTAACGCCCGTGCAAGAAGGCATGGTCGTCTATACGCACACCGAACGCCTGATCAAATACCGGCGCATGATCCTGGAACTCCTGTTCGCCGAACGCAACCATGTCTGCGCCGTCTGCGTGCAGAACGGCCACTGCGAATTGCAGACTCAGGCCGCCAAGAACGGCATGGATAACGTTCGCTACGACTATCTGGTCCCAGACCTGCCGATGGATGCCAGCCATGAACGCTATGTGCTGGACCATAACCGCTGCATCCTCTGCACCCGTTGCGTACGCGTCTGCGACGAGATCGAAGGCGCCCATGTATGGGACCTGATGGGGCGCGGCGTCAACTCGCGCGTCATCGCCGGTCTCAACCAGCCGTGGGGCGACAGCGACAGCTGCACCAAGTGCGGCAAGTGCGTACAAGTCTGCCCGACGGGTGCGCTCACCCTGCGCGGCTCCACCGTTGCGGAAATGGAGAAGCAGCACGATTTCCTCAAGTGGATCCTGACCGGACGTGAAAAGAAGCAGTGGGATTACTCCTAACACATAGAGGCGAAGAATCTATCCATGGCACCCAAACAAACCAACCCGCGTGAAGATGCAGCCCCTGCCGCCCCGCCCAGCAACGGCAAAATCCGCTTGGCGACGGTCTGGATGGGCGGTTGCTCCGGTTGTCATATGAGTTTCTTGGACCTGGATGAAAAGCTCCTGGATCTTTTTGCTCAAGCCGACCTGGTATACAGCCCCATCGCCGACCTGAAAGAATTCCCGGAGAACGTCGACGTCACACTGGTCGAAGGCGCTATCGCCAATGTCGACCATGTGAAGCTGGCCAAGGAAATCCGCGAGCGCAGCAAAATCGTCGTCAGCTTCGGAGACTGCGCCGTCACCGGCAACGTGACTAGCCTGCGCAATAAGCTCCAAGTCGATGATCTGCTGACCAAGGTCTACCATGAAGGGCCGGGCAGCGCGCCGCACGGCGACGACGACGACATCATGCCGGCCCTGCTCCCCCGTGTGATTCCCTTGCATCAACTGATCAAGGTTGACGCATTCATCCCCGGCTGCCCGCCGGACACGGATCGCATCTGGGCGGCGGTCAGCGCGCTGCTCGCCGGCCAATCGGTAGAGCTTGAGCCGGAAATGCGTCTGTTCGGGTAATTGCTCGCACATTCCGTTCCGGCGCATGCCGCCGACATCGACACACTCTTTCTTTCAGGAGGCGACTATGACGAGGACGATCACCATCGATCCCGTTACCCGTATCGAAGGTCATGCAAAAATAACGCTGATGCTGGATGAGAGCGGCCAGGTCGAGGACGCACGCTTCCACGTCACCGAGTTCCGCGGCTTCGAGAAGTTCTGCGAAGGCCGCAGCTTCTGGGAGATGCCCGGCATCACCGCACGCATCTGCGGCATCTGCCCGATCAGCCACCTCTTGGCTTCCGCCAAGACCGGCGACGCCATCTTGGGCGTGCGCATCCCGCCCACCGCGGCCAAGCTGCGCCGCATGCTCAACTGGGCGCAGATCGTGCAAAGCCACGCCCTCAGCTTCTTCCACCTCAGCAGCCCGGACTTGCTGCTGGGCATGGACAGCGACCCGGCTTTGCGCAACGTGGTCGGACTGATCCAGAAGCACCCCGACATCGCCCGCCGGGGCATCCGCCTGCGCAAGTTCGGCCAGGACACCATCCGTATCCTGGCCGGTCGCAGCGTTCACCCGGCCTGGACTGTGCCAGGCGGCGTGCGCGAACCGTTGGATGCCGAACGCCGCGACCAGATCAAGGACATGCTGCCCGAGGCTTTCGACACCATCGACATGGCGCTGACGCTGCTCAAAGACGCCAGCGCCGGCTATGAGGACGAGGCCGCCCACTACGGCAACTTCCCCAGCCTCTACATGGGCTTGGTCACGCCGGAAGGCGGGCTGGAGCACTACGACGGGCTGCTGCGCGTCGTAGACAGCGGCGGCAAAATCTTGGAGTCGGGCCTCGAACCCGCCCGCTACAGCGAGATCATCGGCGAAGCGGTCGAGCCGTGGACCTACCTCAAGTTCCCCTATTACAAACCCTACGCCTACAGCGGCCCCAGCTACTATAAGATGGGCATGTATCGCGTCGGCCCGCTGGCGCGCCTCAACGTCTGCGAATTCGCCGGCACGCCCAAGGCTGACGAAGAGCTGCGCGCTTTCCGCCAGCTCGCGCCGCAAGGCAGAGCGGTCAATACCGCTTTCCACTATCACTATGCCCGTTTGATCGAGATTCTCTTCTGCCTGGAGAAGATCGCCGAGACGGTCGAAGACCCGCACATCCTCGACGAGCGCGTGCGCAGCCGCGCCGATGTCAACCAGCTCGTCGGCGTGGGCGTCAGCGAGGCCCCGCGCGGCACGCTCTTCCACGAGTACCACGTCAACGAGGAAGGCGTTCTGCAGAAGGTCAACCTAATCATCGCCACCGGCCAGAATAACCTGGCCATGAACCGCACAGTCCAGCAGATCGCCCGCCACCACATCAACGGCAACGGCGGCAAGCTGACAGAGGGCGTGCTCAACCGCATGGAGCACGGCATCCGCCTCTACGATCCGTGCCTGAGCTGCTCCACCCATGCCGTCGGCAAGATGCCGATGCACGTGGAAGTGGTCGCAGCCAACGGGGAAGTCGTGGATGAGATCATCCGCGACTGACGAGGCGGTTCTCGTCATCGGATATGGCAACAGCCTGCGCCGTGATGACGGCGCAGGCTTGTTCTTGGCCGAAAAAATCGCCGCAGTCTGGCAACAAGAAGGCCGCGCGGTCACGCTCCTCACGTCCCACCAGCTGGAACCGGAAATGGCCGAGGAGATCGCCGAGGCCGGCGCCGGCATTGTCCTCTTCGTCGATACGGCGGCGACGACAGCAGACGGCCCGCACAAAATTTCACTCTCCCCCGTTGTCGCCGATGAGCATTCGCCCAGCCTCGGCCATCACTTCTCGCCCGCCCTGCTCATGCTCTACGCTCGCAGCCTCTACGGTTTCGAGGGCGCGGCGTGGCTCCTCACCATCCCCGGCTACGACTTCGACCACGGCGAAGGCCTAAGCGAACAAACGGAAGCGCTGCTCGTCGCCTTCTCGCCCGCCGATCTCCCCTTCTAGGCGCAGCGCCAATACAAAACCCACGCTCTCCTCATCTCGATAGGCGTCAATAGGCAACGGACGAGAACGTCAAGCGTTCGCCCGTCGCACATTGCGGCTAATTGCTCCTCAACAGGGATGGCAGTTGCACCGGCATGCGTTGTCATGTACACTACTGCCCGCTTTTGCCGAACAACGATCACATCGTCGCTTGAGGGATAACGTGGGCCTGTCGACGCATGCGCAAAAACCAACCCGGATCGGCAGCGGACTCCCGCTGTCGAAGTATTGGCTGCTGCTCCTGGCGCTGCCCGTTCTCGCCGCACTCGCATTCGCCATCTTCCAACCGATCCAGGTGCTGCCGCGCATTGCGCTTTCACCCGGCTTCGCCTTCACCGATCAGCACGGCGCACGGCTCACCAGCGACGACCTGCGCGGCAAGCTCGTCTACTATACTTTCATGTATACCGGCTGCGAAGCCGACTGCGCGCAGACCGTGCAAGGCCTCAAAGCCATCCGGCAGGCCGTCGACGAAGCCGGCGCCGGCGTCCCCGTCGAATTCGTCGCCATCTCATTCGACCCGCAGCGCGACACGCCTGAACGGCTGCATCAGTTCGCGGCCGAGCAAGGCCTTGACGGCGAACGCTGGCATCTCGTCACCGGCGACCCCGCCCAACTCAAGAACGTGATCGGCGCGGGATTCGGCGCCTACTATGACCAAACCGACGACGGCGCTTTCCGCTTCGACCCCATGTACGTCCTCGTCGACGGCTGGGGCATTCAGCGCGCCTTCTACCGCACGCCCATGCCGGACCCGGCGCGCATCGTGCGCGACATCAACTTCATCATCAAAGAACTGGAGAACAGCGAGGGGCTGAATCGTCTCGCCTACGAGGCGGCCCACCTGTTCCTCTGCTACCCGGACTGAGCCATGACCGCCTCCAACACGCCTGCCGAACCGACCGTCTCTGACACGCCCGCGACCGCCGGCCCGACCTCCGTCTACTCGCGCATCCTCTGGGTGAGCATAGGCGTCGTACTCGTCCTTGCGCTGGCCGCGCTGCTCGCCTGGCGTCTGCGCCCGCCGGAGTTGCACGGCGTGCTGATCCAGTCGCCGCAACAGGCGGCAGACTTCACTCTCATGACCTCGACCGGCGAACCGATGAGCCTCAGCGACTTCCGCGGCACACACGTGCTGCTCTATTTCGGCTACACCTTCTGCCCGGATGTCTGCCCCACGACGCTCAACGACCTGAAGAGAATGATGGAAATCCTCGGCCCCAAACGGGCGGAAGACGTCCAGGTCATCATGGTCTCGGTCGATCCGGAACGCGACACGGTGGAGCAGCTCGCCAGCTACCTGCCCTACTTCCATCCGAACTTCCTGGGCATGACCGGCACAGTCGAAGAAATCCAGCCGGTCGCCAGTCGCTTCGGCATCTTCTTCGAGCGGCACGAAGGCACGTCCGCAGCCGGTTACCTGGTCGACCACACCGCCGTCGTCACCCTGGTCGATGACGAAGGCTACGTGCGCATGGTCTTTCCCTACGGCACGTCCGGCGAGGACATGGCCGCCGATCTGACATACCTGATGAGATAACCCGCAGCCGCGATTCTGTTGTCGGCAAGCAGTTTGTTCAACGGTTGACGCCCGATAAGTATGCGAGGAGAGTTGGTGTGAAAAAAGAGCCGGATACGCCCCACGGTACGATTGCCCTGTTGCTGGTCTATGCGCTGATCATCATCTTCCTATGGAGCAACGTCTATTTCACCATGCTGTCGAGAGGGGTGACGCAATGAACGAACCGCGCCACGAACCTGCGCCCGAATCCCGCCACGAACCAGGCGGCGACGCGCCGCCGGCAAATGATGCGCCGCCGCAAGAGACCCTCCACGTCGACCGCTTCGAGGGCGCGTGGATGCGGATCGCGGTCGCCGTGCTCGCCATCTTCTTCATTTCCATCCTGGTGTCCGCCTTCGCGTCCGGCTTCCAAGTGCCGGGCGTCTATCAACGCATCGACCCGACCAAACTCTACGAGCCGGGCAGCCCATTTGCCGAGCCGGGCTTGCGCGAACTCGCCCCAGGCAAATACGAAGCCTACATCCGCGCCCAGATCTGGAGCTTCACGCCCAACGAAATCCGCATTCCGGCCGGATCCGAAGTCACCTTCTACGCGACCAGCCAGGATGTACAGCACGGCATCAAGATTCAGGACACGAACATCAACATGATGATCCTGCCCGGCCAAGTTTCGACCTTAAAAGCCAAGTTCGACACGCCCGGCACGTACGATTTCGTCTGCCACGAATACTGCGGTCAGCTTCACCACACCATGTACGGCCAATTGATCGTCGAAGCGGAACAAGTTGCAGCCCAGTGAAGGAGAAACCGAACGCATGTCTGTCCAAACCTTGCCGTCCGCCGGCCTAGCGGAAGGGTCGCGACCTGTACTGCTCACCGATTCCAGTCGCAAGATAGCTAACCGCCTTACCGGCCTAAACATCGGCGTCGGCATCGGCGCCCTCACCATCGGCCTGTGGCTGGGCGTGCTCCAGGGCCTGGAACACGCCGGACTCAACTGGTATAGCTATCTGGCGCCGGGCATCAAGACCTATTATCAGGGGCTGACCATCCACGGCGTGCTCAACGCGCTGACGTGGACCACCTTCTTCATCTGCGGCTTCTTCACCTACGTGGTTGTCAACAGCCTCAAGCGACCGCTGCGCTACCCGTGGATCAACATGCTGGCCTTCGCGCTGATGTCCGTGGGGCTGCTGCTGGCGGCCTACCCGCTCTTCGCCAACCTCGCCACTGTGCTCTACACCTTCTACCCGCCCATGCTGGCTGACTGGACTTTCTACCTCGGCCTGGTCTTGCTTGTCGTCGGTTCGTGGGTGTCGGGCTATGGCATGTACTTCACCTACGGCGCCTGGCGCAAAGAGAACCCCGGTGCGACGACGCCCTTCCTGGCCCTGGGCGCGCTCATCACCATGGTCATGTGGCAGATCGCCACGCTGGGCGTCGCCGCCGAAATCCTGTTCCTCATCCTGCCGTCCGCTATGGCGAACAGCGCCTTCCTGGTCGGCCTCTTCCCCGCGATCGCAAACTGGAACACCGGCTCCGACCCGCTGCTGGCGCGCTCGCTCTTCTGGTTCTTCGGCCACCCGCTGGTCTACTTCTGGCTGCTGCCCGCCTATCTGAGTTGGTATGGCATGATGCCCGCGCAGACGGGCGGCAAGATGTTCAGCGAGAACCTGGCGCGCCTTGTCTTCTGGCTCTTCCTGCTGCTCTCCGTGCCGGTCGGCTTTCACCACCAATTCGCCGACCCCGGCATCCCGCAGGCGTGGAAGATCCTGCACACGACCTGGACGATGAGCCTCGCCTTCCCCAGCCTGCTCACCGCCTTTACCGTGGTCGCTTCGCTGGAACTTGGCGCGCGCGCCCGCGGCGGCAAAGGCTATCTGCGCTGGATCTTCAAGCTGAACTGGGGCGACCCGTCTTACGCCGCGCAGAATTTCGCCATGATCCTCTTCGCCTTCGGCGGCATCAGCGGCATTACCAATGCCTCCTATAACATGAACATGGTGGTGCACAACACCACATGGCTGCCCGGCCATTTTCATCTGACCGTCGGCTCCGCCACCACGCTCACCTTCTTCGGCATCCTCTACTGGCTGCTGCCCAAGCTGTCCGGCAAAAAGCTCTTCACCAAGACGCTGGCGCTGGCGCAGGCTTGGACCTGGTTCCTGGGCATGTTGCTCTTCTCCAACGGCTACCACCTGCTCGGCCTGCACTACGGCGCGCCGCGCCGCTCCATGCTCGGCGAAGCGCCCTACCGCGCCGTCGAATGGACGCCCTACCTGATCGAGACCGTGATCGGCGTGACGTTCCTGTTTATCAGCGCCACGCTCTTCTTCCTGGTCGTCTTTGGCACGGTTCTCTCGCCGCGCAGCCGCCGCCTGACGCAGCCGGTGGAAATGCCCGTAGCCGAACCGCTGCACCCCGGCCCGACGCCCAAATGGCTCGATACATGGACCCCCTGGCTGGCTGGCGCCATCGCCTTGATCCTGCTCAGCTATGGGCCGATCCTTTATCAACTCGTGCGAGACATGCAGTGGATTCCGTTTGCGCCAAGAGTGTGGTAAGATGACGATGATCAACCTGAATCAACCTGGTCACGTGACCAGGTTGAAAACCCGACACTCGACTAGCCATCAGGCTCACCAGGTGCATGGCGCAGTCGGAAGGCTTTATCGCTACACTTAGGAGATGAATTTTGTCTCCTGACCGAGGTCGCGCAGCGCCTGGGTGCGTTGCTATGGCGCGACAATGCAGGTTTCATTGATTTCAATGCCAAGGGGAGTAAAACAAATGGCGACAGCAGGTTCAGATTCTTCGAAAAAATGGGTCTACTTGTTCAGCGAGCTGGACGAAGCAGAAAAATACGTAAATCCGAAATCTTGGGATGACATGAAGGCGCTGCTCGGCGGCAAGGGCGCCAACCTGGCCGAAATGACGCGCATCGGCGTGCCCGTGCCTCCCGGCTTCACCGTCACCACGGAAGCGTGCAACGCCTATCTGAAGTACGACCGCCAGTTCCCGCCCAACATGTGGGAGCAGGAACAGGCCGCCATGAAAGAGCTGGAGAAGCGAACCGGCAAGCAGTTCGGCAACCCGGACAACCCGCTCTTCGTCTCCTGCCGCTCCGGCGCCAAGTTCTCCATGCCGGGTATGATGGACACCGTCCTCAACATCGGCCTGAACGACGAGACCGCCGAGGGCATGGTCAAGCTGACCGACGACCCGCGCTTCGTGTACGACTCCTACCGCCGCCTTGTCCAGATGTTCGGCGCCGTGGTGATGGGCGTGCCCGATGAGCCGTTCGAGGAAGTCATCGCAGAGGTCAAGGAAGTGCGCGGCGTCAAGAACGACGTCGAGTTGAACGCCGAGGAATGGAAAGAGATCACCGGTCGCTTCAAGGACCTGGTCAAATCCTACACCGGCCGCGACTTCCCGCAGGACCCCTACGAGCAACTCGAGCTGGCGACCCGCGCCGTCTTCAATAGCTGGTTCGGCAAGCGCGCCGTCGACTACCGCAACGCCACCAATATCAGCCACGACCTCGGCACCGCGGTCAACATCCAGATGGTCGTCTTCGGCAACATGGGCGACGAGAGCGGCACCGGCGTGGCCTTCACCCGCAACCCGGTGAACGGCGAAAAGGAACTGTACGGCGACTACCTGATCAACGCCCAGGGCGAAGACGTCGTCGCCGGCATCCGCAACACGCTGCCCATCAGCCAGCTCAAGAGCGACATGCCCGAAATCTATGACGAGTTCATCGGCATCTGCGACAAGCTGGAAGACCACTACCGCGACATGCAGGACGTGGAGTTCACCATCGAGCGCGGCAAGCTGTGGATGCTCCAGACCCGCAACGGCAAGCGCACCGCCCGCGCCGCCATCAAGATTGCAGTCGATATGGCGAACGAAGGCCTGATCGACAAGGCCAAGGCGGTCACGCGCGTGACGCCGGAGCAGGTAGACATGCTCCTGCACCCGCAGTTCAGCGACGAGGTCAAGCAGGCTGCAGCCAGCAGCGGCACGATGTTGGTCCAGAAAGCCGTCAACGCCAGCCCCGGCGCAGCCGTCGGCGTCGCCGTCTTCGACGCGGACACCGCCGAGAAGTGGGCGCACGAGGGCAAGCCCGTCATCATGGTGCGGCCCGAAACCAAGCCGGACGACGTGCACGGCATGATCGCATCTAAGGGCATTCTCACCAGCCGCGGCGGCGCCACCAGCCATGCCGCTGTGGTCGCCCGCCAGTTCGGCACGCCGGCTGTCTGCGGCGCCGAAGCAATGAACATCAACCTGGAACAGCGTCTCTTCACCGTCCAGATGGACAGCGGCGCAGTCACCGTTCACGAAGGCGACTGGATCAGCATCGACGGCGGCGCCGGCCAGGTCTTCGTAGGCCAGCTCGAGACCCAGGACCCCGACTTCGAGAGCGAAGTCGAGTTGGTCACCCTGCTCTCCTGGGCCGACGAGATTCGCCGCCTGGGCGTGTGGGCCAATGCCGACTATCCGGCGGACGCCGAACGCGCTCGCCGCTACGGCGCCACGGGCATCGGCCTGTGCCGCACCGAGCACATGTTCTTCGCCGAAGAGCGCCTGCCCATCGTGCAGGACATGATCACCGCCGGCACGAAGGCGCGCCGCGTCACCGCGCTTGAGGCCTTGCTGCCCATGCAGCGCAGCGACTTCGAAGGCATCTTCCGGGCGATGGACGGCTATCCCGTCATCATTCGCCTGCTCGATCCGCCTCTGCATGAGTTCCTGCCTTCCCACCACGACCTGGTCGACGACCTGGCCGATCTCAAGGTGCGGCTGCAGCATTGCCAAACCATCAGCGAGATCGACAACATTCTGGCCCAGATCCGCGTCAAGGAAGACATGCTCGAACGCGTCGAAGCCCTGAGCGAAGCGAACCCCATGCTCGGCCTGCGCGGCGACCGTCTCGGCATCATCATGCCTGAGATCTCCGAAATGCAGGTCCGCGCGATTCTCGAAGCGGCCGTCCGCGTCAAGCGCGAAGGCGTCGACGTCCATCCGGAGATCATGATCCCGCTGGCCGGCCACGCCAACGAGTTGAAGTTCATGAAGGAGATCACGGAGCGCATTGCCGCCGAGGTCTTCGAAGAGACCGGCACGACGGTCGACTACAAGTTCGGCACGATGATCGAGGTGCCGCGCGCGGCGCTCACCGCCGACGAGATGGCAGGCGAAGCCCAGTTCTTCAGCTTCGGCACCAACGACCTGACGCAGACGACCTTCGGCATCAGCCGTGACGACGCCGAGGCCAAGTTCCTCATCCAGTTCGTCGAGCAGGGTATCCTGCCGCAGAACCCGTTCCAGCAGTTGGACCGGGACGGCGTCGGCAAGCTGGTTGAGATGGCCGTTAAGATGGGCCGCGAGACGCGCCCCGAACTCGAGGTCGGCATCTGCGGCGAGCATGGCGGCGACCCGAGCAGCATCGAGTTCTGCCATTTGTCCAACCTGAACTACGTCAGCTGCAGCCCCTTCCGCGTTCCCATCGCCCGCTTGGCCGCAGCCCAGGCTGCCATCAAGCATGGTGCGTAATATCTAAGCGAGGATCGCCCGCTAACTGGTCATCTGACCAGGGGCGATCCTCGCCGCCAGTCTAG
>CAZYSJ010000095.1:0-18129 GCA_964649875.1 uncultured Caldilineaceae bacterium | reverse complement strand
GGGCGTCTGGGCGGCCGGCCCAAGCGCATGACGCCGGAGAAGGTGGAGATGGCCGCGCGCCTGATGAAGGACGCCGAGACGCCGGTCAAGGAGATCTGCGCGGCGCTGGGCGTGTCGAAGTCGACGCTGTACCGGTACGTGGGGCCGGATGGGAGTGTACGCGAAACGTGAGAGAACCGTAAGACAAGACAGACAAGAGAGGTTGTTGCTGTGGAACCCCCGAACCCACTCCATAATCCACGCGCGGACCGCCGGCGACTCCGAGAAACGAAGCGCTCACCGCAGAACCTAGAGCCTCCCAATCACCGACTCGCCGGCTCCGGCAACGAGCTGTTAGGGCGCGTCCTCCCGGCAATATCCCAGGTTGCTATCTGCTCCCCAAAGCCAAACCGGGCAGCCCTCCAACGATGGCTTCCTCAAAGTGGGGCTGTCGCTCTTGCCGGCTTCGATGAAGGGAGACGCAAGGATTGCTATAGCCATAATTTGGAGGCAAGAAGATGAGAGTAACGCTCTTTCCTTGTGGGCCTGCAGCAAACGAAAGCGAACTGATGGCCTTCGAGTATTTAAAGAGCCGGCTCCTGGCAGAGGCAGGGGACGAAGAGTGGGTGCTGCTCACGAATCTGGCCTTCTCTGTCACGCACCAGCTTCAATCCGACGAGATTGACATTGTCGCCATCGGCCCGACCGGAGTCCGCGTGATCGAGGTAAAGCACTGGACCTCGCAGTGGATTGACTCACATAGCGGCGAGATGGCGGATGAGGCCGAGCGGGTAACTAGCAAAGCCCGCAAAATTGGGACGACTCTGCGGCGCTCTGTTGCAGATTTGAGTTACGTGGCCGGCGCGATTCTGCTTACTCAGGAGCCGTCCAAGGTCAAACGCTTCGCCGGGCAGGAAGTGCGCGGCGCAAAAATATACACGCTAAACGATTGGAAATCCGCCATAGGTTTTGACGAACCCCGGGTGCTGTCTGTTCAGCAGGTCAGGCTGCTAGCGGGAATACTCCAGCCGCGCAGCGCAGTTGCGATTGATGGGTCGCTCAGAAGGCTGGCCGGGTATGTGAACCTGGAACTGCAGACTCCGAGGGAGCAACGTTTTCATCGCGTGTACAAGGGGAGCCATCCCGCCCGGCGTGATCGCGTGATTCTGCATCTCTACGACCTATCGAGCGGGGATGACAAAAGGGCCGAAGAGAAGGCGAAGCGGGAGTTTGAGGCGCTGCATCGCCTGCAACTTCATCCCTGGGCGCCACGGTTGTTGGATTCCTTTCAGGATGCACCCGGCTACGCAGGGGAGATGTTCTTCTTCACCGTCGTCGATCAGGCTGCGCCCTGCATTGAGGAGCGAAGTACAGACAACACCTGGAAGGAGGCCGACCGACTCGCATTTGCCCGTGAGACAGTGCGGGCTTTGGCCCAATTGCATGATGCTGGAGCGCCGGACGCGCCGATCATACATCGCAATCTCACGCCGGAAACGATCTTAGTAAGACACGACAATTCGCCCATCCTCACCGGGTTTGAGCACACCCGGATTCCGTCCGAAGTCAGCGTCGCCACGACTAGCCTGCCTACCGGACCCTATCTTGCGACGATGGCGCCCGAGGTTCGCCAGGCGGGCCTTGCTGTAGCCGATCATCGGTCCGATGTGTACTCGCTTTGCGCCTGTCTGGGCAATCTGTTTGAGGGCCGGGGCGATGACCTGAGTTCACATGCCCTGGAGGTCCTCAAGCTAGGTCTTGCCGAAGAGCCGGGGCAGCGAGCAGCTCTACAGCATCTGGAAGCGGCCCTCTCCGAACTACTTGGCGAATCGGTTACGCCGCCGTCCCCACCGCCCGCCCGCTTCTGGACTGAGGACCAGGTGATTCGTTTCCACGATCACGACTACCGCATTGTGTCGCGCTTAGGGTCGGGCGGAATCGGGACGACGTTTAAGGTAGTTGAGGTGGACAGGTCCACCAAAGAGGACCTGGGGACGTACGTGGCGAAAGTCGTCCATAACGCCGATATGGGCCAACGTGTGCTGGGAGCGTACAGCCGAGTCAAAGCCCACCTTCGGCATGAGGCTTTGTCCGTCATCCACGAAATTGCCAGCGAATGGCGAGAGAATGAGTTCGTTGCGCTGATGACCTGGATCTCCGGCACACCGCTGGCGGATTATGCGGGAGTCTTTCCGCTGCTGGCAGAAGACCTGCAGGAAACCTCCAGCGAGGCTTTGGCGCTGCGCTGGCTGCACGATGTCTGCGAGGCGTTGCACGTACTGCATCGCAACGGCCTAATTCATGGCGACATCAGTCCACGCAATCTCATTGTCGAAGGGAGCAGCCTCGTACTCACCGACTACGACTTCGTGCACAAGATCGGTGAGCCGCTCATTGCCCCGACGACCATGCTCTATTGCTCCCCCTCGTATCAGGATCAACGGCCCGCATCGCCTGCTGACGATTTCTACGCGTTGGCTGCGAGCTTCTTCCACATCCTCTACGAAAAGGAACCATTCAGCTATAACGGCGCACTCGACAAAAGCCGCGGCTTGAATTGGGAAGGGATACCCCGTGACGAATATCCGATCCTGGCTGCCTTCCTGGACCGCGCCACTCACCCGTCGCCCGAATCTCGATTTGCCAATGTGACCGAAGCCCTTGCCGCACTGGAGTCGCGGCAACAAGTTGAGCCAACGCCTCCAGTGGAAACAGGCGAAACCGCACAGCCTAGACCGACCTCCCCCGCGCATGATGGCACACGAGTAGAAGAGCCTGCGCCATTGAGCGAGCAAAGGGTAGATTGGCTGCTCTCTATCCTGCAGTCCTATCCTGGCTCTCGATTGGGCAACAGCGAAACGCGCGGGTTGGACTCCGAATTTGCCGCGCAGACCTATGTGGAGACTGCGCTTGAAGAGACGCTACTGCAAGATATCCGCGAACGGCGCGTTCGCCTGGTGATTCTCTGCGGCAACGCCGGCGACGGCAAGACTGCGCTTCTTCAGCACTTGGCGGCGCGGCTTAACCTGGGACGCCATCAGTCATCCGAGCGCATTCTGCAAGGCCAGGCGGCAGATGGACCGTTTGTGCGCATGAACCTCGACGGCTCCGCTGCATGGAAGGGTCGATCCGCCGACGAGATTCTGGCCGACTTCATGGAACCGTTCCTGCATGGGCCGCCAGAAGAGGACATCGTTCATCTCCTAGCCATCAACGACGGGCGTCTCCTCGAATGGATTGAATGGACGGAGGACAGCTTGGGCGGCGTCGAGACCCATCTGACCACGTTGCTTTACCGCATGCTTCAGCAGGAGGCGGCCACAAAGGAATCGTTCATCCGCTTCATCAACCTCAACCAGCGTTCGCTGGTCGGCGGCATTACGCCGGACCGCACGCGTATTGACACGGATTTCCTGCGCCGTCTCATTGATCAGCTTTACGGTGGCGTAAACGCTCGAGAAATCTGGGCCCCCTGCCTTTCCTGTTTGGCGCAGGATCGCTGTGAGGCGTTTCAGACCTCGCGCATCCTCGGGCCGGACACCCTTCCGTCTCTGGCGCCGCCAGAAGTGAGAGCGCGGGCGCATGAGAGGCTGTACCAGGCGCTCCAGGCCGTTCATCTACGCGGTGAAGCGCACATCACCATGCGTGAACTACGCGCCGCCCTGGTCTATATTCTATTTGGCATCCATCACTGCAATGACTACCACGAGGATAGAGCCGGGGATGCGATTCCCTACTGGGACCGCGCCTTCGCCGCCAAGTCCCCGGCTCGTCAGGGTGAGGTGCTCGCCGAACTCGTACGGTTCGACCCGGCGCTGGAGGCGCACCCCCAGATCGACCGGCATCTGCAGAGCCAGCCTGTCGCTGACGGCTCCAAATCGGCGCCGCATTATGCCGAACTGCACCTGCCGTCCGCACGACGGCGGGCTTTCTTTGAATGGACAGAGGCCGACATCGACCAAGTCGCCTACGACCGCAGCGCACTAGACTTGACACGGGGTCAGCATCCGCGCAGCGCCCTGGACTTAGCACGGGGCCAGCACCTGCGCATTTTCCAGGACCTGCCGCTGGACGACGAACATACGTTACGCGCTGTGTGTGATCAACTGTGCAAGGGTATCTCGCGGCTGGAGGATTTGCCGCCCAAAGCCCTAGAGCGGACTGGAGTCGTCCCGCTGCGCATTACGCCGCGCACCCCCACAGAAACCGCATTCTGGGTCGAGAAGCCGCTCGACGCCTTCCGGCTCGAAGCCGACCTGCCGCCCGTGTCAGAAGGGATTGAGCGTCTGCACCGGCAGGCCTCGCTGATTTATCGCTACCGCGACGGCCGCAACGAAGAGCGTCTGCGCCTAGGCGCGGAGCTGTTCCATCTGCTTCTGGAACTGGCTGACGGCTATCAGTTGGGCGATGTCTCGACGGACGACACCTTCGCCCATCTTTCGATCTTCGTGCAGCGCCTTGTCCGTGAGGACGAACGGGAACTACTGGCCTGGAACCCTATGCAGGAGCAAGCAATCTACAAAGTTTCGGCCGTGCTGCGCGCCGGCGGCAACGGGATGCAGCAGCGCATGGTGATTACGGCCCTAGGAGGTGAGCAATGAGCGCGACAACTGCCCGCGGGATCGTCACGGACGTGCTCGGCCCGGCCATGACCCGTTCGATTTGGTCAGGGAATTATGCGAAAGCGCTGCCGTTATCGGTTCTGGATTTCGATCTCTCCGCGGTGCTGCCCGCGGTTTTCTACATGTTCCGCTTTGGACATCGGCGCGGCAAAGGCCGTTTTATCGATGTCTATGGCGCCGGCGCCGGGACGACCAGAGAGCGCCGCAGATCGGCCACCATCGAGCGCGTGGCGGCCAAGCTGGCTGCCGCGCCATCGTTCGAGGGCTTTCACGGCGAGGCGGAACAGGCCATCCTCGGCGACCTCCTGCTGACCTACTGCCTGGAGAACAGCAAGCGCGCGTTGGGACGACAGGAACAGATCCAGCGCGTCGCCCCGGCGCACTACATGGCGGGGTGGATCGATCTGCCGGATAGGGTGGCGGACCTGCGCTATATCCCCGAGATGATCGTGGCCATGCTGGCGGACCAGAAGGAAGCATTCGTCCAGCAGAACCACGAAGACGACCAGACCTGGTTTGCGGTCGGCCGCGGCTTCGAGGACAACGTGCTGCTCAAGGCCTTTCACCAGGGGTTGGTCCGTGAAGGGCCGTTAGGCGATCGGGCCTCTGACCGCTTCCTCGAGGATACGGAGGTCGGCTTGGATCAGCTTCTGATGATCCGGCTGGCCCAACAGCTAGGAAATGCGCCGGAAAAACTGCGCGGCAGCGAGGGCGATCAGATTTCGAATCAGCGCCCCATCGCCGAAGGAGCGGCCCACGCTTTCTCGGACGACATCCGGCGGTTTGTGCGCTCCTATTCAAGCGTGATTCCCCGCCATGCGTTCGTGGAGCTGCTGGAGTCCTGCATGGCGGTTGGGTTGACGACCATCGTCACCGGCGTGATCGAAATCCTGTTTGGGTGGGCCAACAGCGGAGAAATCTGCAAGCGCAACGACCAGCGGCCGGCGGCCTTCTTCGTGGATTGCTCAAACGGCGTCGACCGGACCTTGCGGTCGCCGGCGGAGCAGTCCATGGACGACTTCATGCGGCGCAGCGAGTATTTCCCAGTAGTGCTCATGACGCTGCGCCTGCTGGACTATGCGGCAAGCTATGACCCCAAACTCAAGAGATTGGCTATCCAGACGACGCCCTACGCGACAGAATGGCTGAACTTGCTCGGCGACTTGCTGTACGAACGTCGCCCGGAAGCGCAGGCGATCCTGTACGACATGGAACGCACGGCTGCTAGACTGGCGGATCGCCTGCGCGAGGAATACCCCGAGGCGGCGGATATACTGGAGAACGACCTAGCCCAGCCCAGCCCGGTCTGGCGTCTGGCAGAGGCGCTCACCTCGCTGCAAGGACGGGCGAACACCCAGGTTCACCTATTCACTCTGATCGACTCAGTGCTGCTCGTGACCCAGCCCAATGGGCTTGCCCTGAAGCGCAGCGTGATGCGCAGAGCAGTTCCAGGCGAGACGCCAAAGAGACGTGACGTCCGCTCGCCGGCGCTCTCCGACTCGGCGCTCGACTACCTGGTGCATCTGCATGTCTTGCGCAGCGGCAACAAGAACGGATACCACCTGCTCTCGTTCCGGGATTTCGTTCGGATCCTGCGCGAGCGTTACGGTTTCTACGTCGACGAGGCGCCGCCCGGGGCGACCATTTCCAACGAGCTGTTGCAGCGCAACCGCGGCGTTCTGGAGCGACGGCTGCGGGATCTAGGCTTACTCATGGGCGTCAACGACGCCGAGGCGATGAAGCAATTGAGGCCTCGCTTCGAGCGGGCAGAGGAGCTTGACCATGACGTGGACTGAGCTGCATGCGCTGTTGATGGCGCAAGCCTTTGACAAAACGTTAGGACACCCCGCAAGTGGGGCCATGGCCTTCGTGCGTTGCCTTACACCGGATGTGGTAGAAGCTTTGGCCGCCGACCGAACCTTCGAGCCTGGAGCCTGGAAGGTCAGGCGCGTTGCCGATGACGAGGACCCGCAGAGCCGGACGATTACCGCCGACCAGGCTGTCGAACTGCGGGAAGCCAAGGGAACGGCTACGCTGCTGTTGGTCGATACCGCCCGGGCGGGGGCCGGCATGGACGGCATCTACAGCGCGGCACAGGAGATAGATGAGGCTAGCCTTTTCGGCCAGGCTCTTCGCCTAGCGGGCGCCGAAATCACCAAGCGCTTCTCGCGCGGGGTGCGACGCGACGCCGAGTTGGCCGTCAAGGTCGCACGAGGCCACGGCCGGCGCTTCAGCCTCTCGCCGTGGACCGAATTCGACTACTTGGTCCGCGTCGTCGCAGAGGAGCGCGCTCCCGGCGAACTCCTCTACCTGCTCGGCCTGTGGCCCGTGAAATCGGACGGCGACATTGCCATGGACGAAGCGTTGACGGTGTCACGCCTCTTCGTCGATCGCCTGGTGGGAACAGCCGCATCCGGCCTGACCCCGGCGCAGCGGATTGATGCCCTGAAGCTGCTCGATCCGTCAGAGGACCAGCTTTCTGAACTGGAGCGATTTGTACGGTCCAGTGCGACGCAGCCTCTGCTGCCGGCGCTGGCGCAACTGGCGGACAAGCCGCATCTGTGGGTCAACGAGCTGCGCATGGAAAGCGCGGCCAAAACCGTTCAGAGCATTGAATTGATCTCATGGCGAACCAACGCCGGCCGTGTGGCCAAATGGTCCGGCCTAATTGAAGGCGAAGACGCCAACTCTCCGCCCGTCCTCGTGCTCAACCCCGACGCCCAGATGAGCGGCGACTATTCCAAACTCGAAGTGCGGTGGAAGGCGCGGCCGGACAATCTGGCCAAAGGCGCAGTGGAGTATCGCGTCGCTATCCTGACCGACATGGAGGAGGAACTCGCGGCGCGCGAGGCGCCCCATTCCGGCAAGAAAGAGGAGAAATCCCGGTTCACCAACGACGATTTCTCGATGCTCAACGAGGACGCGCTGATCAGCGCCATAGTCGTCGTATCGGTGATCGGCAATGATCAGGTCGAATCGGATAGAAGCGAGGAATTCACCATCCGTTTTGGGGCGCCGCCGGAACACGAACCGGCAGGCGTGGGCAAAAAGGTACGGACGTTCAGTGAAGGACTGATAGAACTGAACGACCGAGAGGTTGTATCGTCCATCGCCTCATCCAATACCGTCTTGCCGGAGGATGCGAAGGACTTCGTGCTGTTACGCACGCCTCAACGAAAGAAGAGCTATCGCGTCTATCGCCCGCGGTTGATGCGTGAGGTGGAGCAGCAATGGATTGAGCGGGCAGGAGCTATCGGACGCTGGCGCGTGAAAGTGCGCGCGTCCGGCGCACGGGCGAGCGCGCCGGAGTTTGTGCCCTTGATCGATCCGGCGGCCGTCTTGGGCTCGCCGCAACAGCCGCTTTGGGAAAGGGTCGCGACCGCCAGCCGACGGATGGCCGAAAGGTTTGAGGCATTTCGCGGCGGCGTAGGGCAGGTCTACGACGAGCAGTCGAGATCCTTTGACAATGTGGTCAAGCCTTATCTGTTGGCCTGGGCGGCTTTGCTAGAAGCCGGGGATCCAGTCCTGTCGCTAGCGCAAACCGTCGAAGTTCAGAACCTGTCAGGCAGAACCATTGGGCTGATCGTGTTGCCCAGCCATCCCCTGCGCATGGCGTGGCATGTCGCCTATGACAATCTCGTGCTGCACGCGGCGTATGAGCAGAATGTGGCGCCGAAGGATATCCGCAAGGAGTTCATGGTCTTGGATGGGGCCATGTTCCCGGCCTTCCTTCCCGGCCTGGAGGAGGGGAGCACCTTCGTCTTTGCCGACATGCTGGGGTTTCATGCAGTGGGCATGGCGCCGGATCATGACAAGGAACCGAAGGCGGCGGTGGCCATCCTCGCCCGCGCCCTGGGCGAGAGCGAAACGGCGGACGCAGCGCCGACAGTAGGCCGGCAAAGTGCGCAAATTCTCGGCAACGAGATATACAAGTACATCGAATGCCACAACGTCAGCAATCTACTCCATGTCCACGCCCTGCGTCCGGGCGACGGGCTGACGGTGGCGCGCTCGCTAGGGCAGGTTCATGAGCGCTGTCGACAAACGCCCTCTGAGGATGAACTGGAGGAAAGCGACCATGCCAGTGCGCCGTCCTTCGTCTTGGAGCTGTATCCGTCCTACGAGCAGCGCGGTGTGGCGGGCCGCTTCATTGCCGAGGCGCGAGAAAAGCGGCGAAGCGGGGCAGGCGTGTTGTCTGCGCAAGACCGCTGGATGCTTGAGTCATTGAGCTTGCCGGGAGGGATGAACCTGCCGAAGCTGCGCTGGGCGCGCAAGAGCGAGCAAGACCCCAAGGCTGCCGCACACCTTGCTGTGGCGTTTGACACGTTCGAGTCGCACGTTGTTCCCGGGCAAACGGATCTTCCGAGACGACCGCTGTACGCTTACGGACTGCTCTCCTTTTTTGAACGCGCCTACACAAGCATCCCATCACCACAGTGGTTAAGCAGCATTGGCACGGCTGAAAGCGGCGAGAAACACCCGTCGGATCGATTCCACACGGATAGGCTCGTGCGGCTGCAAGATGCTATCGGGCGATGTGTTGCACGCAGCCTTGGGACTGACAACCGGTTGCCGATCTTGCGCACGGAGATTTCGCCGGAGAAGGCGCATAGTTTGCGAGAGCTGCACCGGTTATGCGATTGGGTGATCACGCTTGACCGCAACGCCGGGATCGAGTATTTCGATTCACCTCGGGACAGTCGGGAAATCTATGACGCCTACGTAATCGACGCCGTGCCGGAACGCGAGGATTTGGGATGTCTGCAGTTGATCACCTCCACCAGCAACCTTGAAGAGGTGCGCAATCTGCTGGACGGCGCGCTCGACCAAATGGGGCTAAGTCATAGCCGCCGCAACGCCGAGTTCTTGCTGGACAACCTGAAGGCGCTTAGCGGTCGCCTGGCGATCCGTCTGACCGGGCAAAAGACGCCCAATTCAGAGCTGATTGCATTGGCCCTCAGCCAGGCCAATTGCCGCCTACTCGGCGAGAGCGACACTCCGTGCTGGTTATCGCTGAAAACGGGTTTTCTGATTCCGGTCGACGACGTACTGGACCTGATTCCGCCACTGGCATCCGCGGAGAGGGACGAACACGACTCGGAGGGGAATTTGGGGGCGGGAGGAGCACGCCCGGATCTGATCTACGTATCCGACATTCCACGAAAGGGGCTGTCCTTTCAATTCATCGAAGTGAAATACCGCCGGCACTTGCGAGCGACGCGCAGTCCCGAGCTGCTGAACGGCATCCACCGCCAGGTTCAATCCTTACGTAAGCGATGGGATGCATGGTATTCGGCGGACGATGTACCCGCCTCGCTGCGGGCGGTGCGACGCGCAAAGCTGGCGCGCGTCCTGCGTTTCTACGCCGACAAGGCCTATCGGCACTCTCTTGACGAAGGCTCCTATGGCGGCATTGGCGCCGAGATCGACCGAATGATCGAGCGAGGCGGCGAGTACTCGTTTGCTACGGGTGATATGGCAGATCGAGGCTGGGTGTTCTGTCCGGAATATGCTGGAGCGAAGCCGTTGGAGGTGATGCCTAGCGGCTGGGAGACGCGAATCTTCCTGTTCGGGCCGGCACAACTGCCTGATTCAGGCTTTCACCACGACACGTACGTTGCGCCTGAAGTAATAGAACGAAAGGACGGCAGCGCCACTCTAGCGCCGCACGCTCCAGAGCCGGTCACCTCTGTCGCGCCTGACGGCGCGACGCAACAGACTGATGGCGCAATACCGGGAGAGCCAGTCCGGTCACCCCATGCGGAGGCAGAGGACGCTAGCGCCGAACCATCGATCGGTCTGGGCACAAATATACTCACTGGTGCAGAGGTGAACTGGCCCCTATGGATCAAGGGCAATCCACACCTCCTGATTGCCGGTCTGCCAGGAATGGGCAAGACCACTTGTCTGTTGAACTTGTGTAAGCAGATGCTCGACGCAGGCGTGCGGCCAATTGTGTTTTCGTATCACGAAGACATTGACGAACGGCTTGATGCGTTGGTTGCAGGCGTACGCCATATTGATGCCTACGGGCTAGGGTTCAATCCGCTGCAGGTCCTTGACAGGCAATCGAGGATGGGGCACCTTGATGTAGCCGGAGCCCTGCGCGACATCTTCGTCGCCATCTTTCCTGAACTGGGCGATGTTCAGGGTGAGCGCATCCGCCAGGCGATCAAGGACAGCTTCATGGAACTGGGATGGAACGATCCGCATGCCGACTTCTCAGGGCTGCCCGAACCCGCATTTAGGCGCTTCGTGGAGATTCTTCGCGATGATCCTAAACCGGACCGCGGACTGCAGACGCTATTGGGACGGCTGAATGAACTCGACGACTATGGCTTCTTTAACCTCGCCGAGAATCAGCAGAGCCTATGGGAAAGCGACGGGCCAACCATCATTCGCATTCACTCGACAACCAACGACAATCTGCAGCGGGCGTTTGCGTCTCTGGTGTTCTACGGACTGTACAAGGACATGTTCCGCCGGGGCATCCAGGAGCGCATCACCCACGCGGTTGTGTTCGATGAGGCGCACCGCGCGGCCAGGCTGCGTCTGATCCCCACGATGGCGAAGGAATGCCGAAAGTACGGCATCTCTCTAGTTCTGGCCTCGCAGGAGGCAAGGGACTTCAACATCTCGCTGTTCTCGGCCATCGCGAACTACCTTGTGCTCAGACTGAACGAGGCGGATGCCAAGGCGTTGGTGCGCAACGTTGCCAGTTCCGACCAGGAACGGATGCTAATCGACAAAATCAAGCAGATGGAACGGTTCAAGGCATTGTACTTCTGTGAAGGCAAGAAGAGGCCTGCGCCTGTTGCTCTACGGCCTTGAGGCAGGGAGTTATCCGCGTGTTGCATCCGCTAGGGAGAATCGAATGAGCTCCACTCCACCGAACTGGATCGTCAACTTCATCTGGGGTATTGCCGACGACGTGCTGCGCGATGTCTACGTGCGCGGCAAGTACCGCGATGTGATCCTGCCGATGACGGTGATCCGCCGCTTGGACGCCGTGCTGGAACCCAGTAAGCAGGCTGTCCTCGCCATGAAGAAGAATTTGGACGAGGCGGGCGTCGCCAATCAGGACGCAGCCCTGCGCAACGCCGCGGGCCAGGCGTTCTACAACGCCTCTCCCTTCACCCTGCGCGACCTACGCTCTAGGGCCAAGGCGCAGCAACTGCGGGCCGACTTCGAGACCTACCTGGATGGCTTCTCGCCCAATGTGCAGGAGATCCTGGACAAGTTCAAGTTCCGCAACCAGATCCCCACGCTGGTCGACGCCGACATTCTCGGCAGCCTGATCGAGAAGTTCCTGGAGCGGTCGATCAACCTCAGCCCGAACCCTGTGTATAACCAGGACGGCAGCGTGCGGCTGCCCGGCCTCGACAACCACGCCATGGGCACGATCTTCGAGGAACTGATCCGCCGCTTCAACGAGGAGAACAACGAGGAGGCTGGCGAGCACTTTACGCCGCGCGACGTGGTGCGGCTGATGGCCGACCTCATCTTCCTGCCCATCGCCGGCCGGATCGAGTCGGGAACCTATTTGGTCTACGACGGGGCCTGCGGAACGGGCGGCATGCTCACAGTGGCCGAGGAGCGTTTGGCGGAACTGGCTAAGGAACACGGCCGGGAAGTCTCCATCCACCTCTACGGCCAGGAGGTCAACCCGGAGACCTACGCCATCACCAAGGCCGACCTGCTGCTCAAGGGGGAAGGCGACGAGGCGGAGAACTTCCATCTGGGGTCGACGCTCTCTCAGGACGCCTTTCCCACGCGCGAGTTCGACTTCATGCTCTCCAACCCGCCCTACGGCAAGAGCTGGAAGACGGACTTGGAGCGCATGGGGGGCAAGAAGGAGATGCGGGACCACCGTTTCATGATCGAGCACGGCGGCGATCCCGAGTACAGCCTGATCACCCGCTCCAGCGACGGTCAGCTCATGTTTCTGGTCAACAAGCTGGCCAAGATGAAGCACAACACGGCTCTGGGCAGCCGCATCGCCGAGGTGCACAACGGCTCGTCGCTCTTCACCGGCGACGCCGGGCAGGGCGAGAGCAACATCCGCCGCTGGATCATCGAGAACGACTGGCTGGAGGCCATCATCGCGCTGCCGCTCAACATGTTCTACAACACGGGCATCGCCACGTACATCTGGGTGCTGAGCAACCGCAAGCCGGCCGCGCGCCGCGGCAAGGTGCAGCTCATCGACGCCACGCAGTGGTACAAGCCGCTGCGCAAGAACCTGGGCAAGAAGAACTGCGAGCTGTCCGCCGAGGACATGGCGCGCGTGCTGAAGCTGTTCCTCGACTTTGAGGAGAGCGAGCAGTCGAAGATCTTCCCTAACGCGGCCTTCGGCTACTGGAAGGCGACCGTGGAGCGTCCGCTGCGCCTGGCAGTGGACCTGTCCGCCGCGGCGCTGAAGCGGCTGCGCCGCGCTTGCGCGGAGGCGAGCGAGGGCGCGCTGGCGGATGTGGTCGACGAGGTCGCCGCCGAGTTGGGCGAGGGGCCGCACCGCGATTACAACGCCTTCCTGGCCGCGGTGGAGGCGCATCCGCTCGGCCTGAGGCTGACGACCAAGCGCGCCAAGCTCTTGCAGGCCGCGCTGACGGAGACGGACGAGGCCGCCGAGCCGGTGGTCAAGAAGGCGCACCGGCCCGGCAAGGCGGCTGCGGACCCGCTGCGCGGGCTGGTTGCCGCGACGATCCACGGCAAGCCTGCGGTGGCGGAGTATGAGCCGGACCCGGCGCTGCGCGACACGGAGCAGATCCCGCTGCTGGAGGAGGGGGGCGTCGACGCCTTCATCCGGCGCGAGGTGTTGCCCTATGCGCCGGACGCGTGGATCGACGAGAGCAAGACGCAGATCGGTTATGAGATATCGTTCACGCGCTACTTCTACAAGCCGCAGCCCCTGCGCAGCCTGGAGGAGATCCGGGCGGACATCCTGGCGCTGGAGCAGGAGACGGAGGGGCTGCTGGAGGAGATATTGACGGGGGAAATGCTATGACAGAAGCTCTGGTGAACCCTAGTATGTTACGTTGGGCACGTGAACGGTTTCAACTCAGTCCAGATATTCTGGCACAGAAGCTGAATGTTGCGAGCGAACGTATCTCGCTGTGGGAACAGGGCGAAGCTAGACCTACATTCAGACAAGCACAGACTCTAGCAAGGGTTTTGAGGATTCCCTTTGGCTACCTATATCTTGATGAACCACCGCTTGACGTAGTGTTGATACCTGATCTCCGTACTCTTGGAAGTAAGGCCAACAGCGCCTTGAGCATTGACCTAATCGACTTACTGTCCAGTGTATTAAGACGCCACGACTGGTACAAAGAGCGTATGGTCGAATTGGGGGCCGAATCAATACCTTTCGTAGGGCGGTTTACTACCTCTGACGATCCACTTGAGATCGCCACTGACATGGTGAAGACTCTTGGCATTGCCGATTCTGATCGGCAATCGGCCGGTAACTGGGAGTCCTTTCTCAATATGCTGATGGAGCGAGCAGAAGATGCGCGCATATGGGTAATGCGCAGTGGGATTGTCGGCACCAACACACGCCGACCCTTGAACGTGTCAGAATTCAGGGGGTTTGCGATTAGCGACGATATTGCGCCGCTTGTGTTTGTCAACGGGCAAGACGCCAGAGCAGCGCAGATATTCACGTTGGTGCACGAACTGGCACATATATGGATAGGTCAGACTGGAATATCCAATGTGTCATTGACTCAGCAGCATGAAGCTGGTTATGAACAGACTGAAGCCTTATGTAATGCCGTGGCTGCGGAGGTGCTCGTGCCGCGTCGGAGGTTCTGCGAATTATGGGCGGCAGATGAATCCCTACCTGAGAATGCCGACCGTCTTGCGAGGATATTCCGTGTAAGTTCTGTAGTTATTGCGCGTCGTGCTCTGGACTTAGGTTATATCGAGTGGTCCGCATATTCACACTTTTATCAGGAGCAGTCGATCCAGTGGGATGCAATTAAGGAGTCCTCTGCTTCAGGAGGGAGTTACTATCGCACGCAGCCGGTGCGAAATGGGAAGTCATTCACAGAAACCGTTGTGCACGATGCTCTTGAACGTAAAATCTTGCTCCGTGACGCAGGAAGGCTTCTCGATGTCAACCCTGCCAAGATTGACCGTCTGGCACGCGAGATCGGCATATTATGAGCTGCATCTACTTGCTGGACGCCAACATATTCATTGAGGCCAAGAACACCTACTATGGCTTTGATACTGTTCCTGCATTCTGGAAATGGCTGGATTTGGAGCAGCAGAATGGCCAATTGGCTTCAATTGAGCCGATTCGTGATGAGCTTCTGAAAGGCAAAGATGAACTGGCTGATTGGGCAACGGTGCGGAAGGAAGCGGGTTGGTTTCTGCCGGTCTGGGACGAACCTACTCAGCTATGTTTCACCCAAATAGCAAACTGGGTGATCAATGAACCGTATTATCCTCGTGCGATTGCGGATTTTCTCGATATTGGGGATTCCTGGCTCATTGCCAAAGCTCTGACCCTCGACGCAACTATCGTTACCCATGAGACACTTCAGTTAGATTGCAGGCGGCGGGTAAAGATACCCAACGTCTGCCGTGCTTTCGGAATAGCCTATATGGACGTGTTTGACCTAATCAGGCAGTCTGGCGTTAAGTTTGATACCGTATTCTAGGGGAAGCACGATAGTGGATAGATTAGGTCCTTACCCCGCATACAAGGATTCCGGCGTACCGTGGCTGGGAGACGTGCCCGCGCATTGGGAGGTGTCTCGGCTTAAATGGGCGTGCCGACTGGCCTATGGTGATTCTATGCCAGCCGAGAGACGCTCAGATGGTCCTGTGCCGGTGTACGGGTCCAATGGTAAAGTTGGCTGGAATAACACGGCGAACACACTAGCTCCTGTCATAATTGTTGGGCGCAAAGGTTCCTATGGAAAAGTAGCCTTCTCGTCCAGACCTGTCTTTGCGATAGATACCACGTTCTATGTTGACGGACGATTGACAGATCATTCCATCCGATGGCTGTATTACCTTCTCACTTGGGCGAAGCTGGACACGGCCAGTAAGGATTCTGCAGTTCCCGGTCTTGATAGGAATGATGCCTATGAACGCGCAGTTCCCCTCCCGCCCCCCTCCGAGCAGGCGGCGATTGTGCGCTATCTGGACTATGTGGATGCGCGCATCCGGCGCTATGTGCGCGCCAAGCGGCGGCTGATCGAGCTGCTGACGGAGCAAGCGCAAGTACTCACGCAGACCGCTGCGAATATGACCGGTACTCGAAGTCTCCGACTTGGTGTTGTCGCAGATAAAGTAACACAGCTAATCTGCAGACAACCGGACCAAGTCTATATTCCAATTGGTCTTTACAACCGAGGAAGAGGCATCTTCCACAAACCATCGACGAAGGGCATGGATCTAGGAGATTCAACCTTTTCTTGGATCTCAGAGGGCGATTTCGTCATTAGCGGGCAATTCGCATGGGAAGGGGCAATTGCACTCGCTGGGCCGGCAGACGAAGGCTGCATTGCCAGCCATCGATATCCAGTGTTACGGGGCAAGCCAGATGTTGCCGAATCTGCCTATCTATTGTCGTTCTTCAAGACAGGATGGGGCCAACTTCTTCTGGATCATTACTCTCGAGGCGCTGCAGGTCGCAACAGACCACTGAACATAGAACGTTTGATGAAGGAGAAGATACCTGTTCCACCGCTTTCGGCACAGAAGCAGATCACCAGGTTAATACATCTGGAATCACGCCTAAGACAGTCGGTTGCACAGTTAACAACCATTTTGCGCGAATACCGCACGCGGCTGATCGCGGACGTGGTGACGGGCAAGCTGGACGTGCGCGAGGTTGCGGCGCGGCTGCCGGAAGCAAGCGAGGAAGACCTGCTTGAAGACGAACTAGATAACGAAAACAGTGGAGAAGACCTGCCCGACGATGATGGCGAACTTGATGCGGTTGACAGGGAACTAGAGCGAAGCTAGAAATCATATGTGAGGTAATGGGGCGACGCGTGGACAGACGCGCTGCCGCCAACAAGTGGATCTACAAAGGAGAATCAAAGTGAACCCCCAACTGATCATTCCGGTTTACTTGGATACCAACGCTTTGTTGGATCTCCTGGCCTCGATAGAGGGCGGATTCTCAGTAGTCGAGAAGGTTACCAGCCAGAACACATCGGCTACCTCAGCGACCAAAGAGGCCAGTGCTAGTGTGGGAACAGAATTCGGAATTCCCAATATCCTGAATATGCTGAAGCTCAACATCGGCATCGGAGCGTCTGGCAAGAAGGAAGAGTCGTCAGAAGACCGGGCGGTGAGCGAGAAAGAGAAGTACTACACGTATGGCTCGCTCTTCTATCGACTTCGCCGATACCTCCTGGAGAACGAATCACTCAAGTGCCTAGGCAAGCCAGACGCACGGTGGGCGGACATCAACCTTTCCGACTTTGTGGAGGTCCATGGAACTCTACGCCTCAATCCACTTGTAGATTCGCTGGAAACCATGATGGGATTATCGAGATACGTCGAGCGATTCGACCCTCTTGGCCAACTCAGCGGGCAAAAAACTAGCTCACGGGGTGGTCATCAATCGCCGAAAAGCAACAGAAACAGCCAGCCTACACAGATAGATCTATTTCGGGAGTTTGCCCAGGAAATGCTGAACGACATTGAACGCGGACAGACAAGAGCGTTCGTGATCGATGTTGACGAATCTCCGTCGGTAGAGGATAACTTGAGAGCCGTTGCTGTTCTGTTCCTTGACTATTTTCGTGACAAGACCTTGTACGAAGTCAGAGACAAGCAGTATTACCTGCTGGGCAAAGTAGTTCGGAAAATAGAAGCAGACAGTAATGAACACGTCGATCTGCTGCGAGGATCGGCGTTGAGGGCCTTTCCCGAGGCGTCGCTAGCGCCCATGTTTGAAGGTCTGTCGGGCGCCGCAGGACTCAACATGCCACAGATCGCGAGGCGCATCGAAGGGCCAGCGATAGAAATCCTTCCAATAGCGATCTATGTATAGCCTCACGGCGGGCGAAATCCTTGCCGTCCTGCAGTGATTGGCTCGTCCATATATAAGTCCGCCTACATTGCGGATTTCTTGTGTAGGTTTGTCGCCGAATATTTACATAGCGCATCTTGTCCAAAGGTGAATGGTCGCCCGAACGGGATGCCTATCGAGAGCGAACCCCATGACTACGACCGACACTTCCGAAAAAGGCCTGGAGGCCCTGATCGTCGCCGACCTGACCGGCGAGCGGGAACACGCCCCGGCGCCGCGCGGCGTGCACGAGCGGCCCGCGGCCTATGCCGCCGGCTATGTGCAGGGCGACCCGCACGACTATGACCGCGACCATGCCGTCGACCTGGCCAAGCTGCTGGCCTTCCTGCAGGCGACGCAGCCCAAGACGGCGGAGCAGTTGGCGCTGGGCGTCGAGGGCATCCGCCGCACGCAGTTCCTGGCGCGCTTGCAGGGCGAGATCGCCAAGCGCGGGGTGATCGACGTGCTGCGCAAGGGCGTGAAGCACGG
>CAZYSJ010000094.1:0-18335 GCA_964649875.1 uncultured Caldilineaceae bacterium | reverse complement strand
TCCTGGAAGTTGCAACTTCCAGGAGGAGCGGCCCGATGCTCTATGGAGAGAAACTATAGGGCGATGCCGCTGCGGATGAGGGCGCGGCGCGCCGCGTCTACGATGCCGGCTGCGTCGATGCCGTAGTGGCGATAGAGGTCGGCGCGCGCGCCGGATTGGCCGAAGGCGTCTACGCCGAGCGGGTAGGTGCGCATGCCGTAAATGCCGCCCAGCCAGGCCAGGGCGTGCGATGCGCCGTCCAGCACGGTGATGATGGGGGCGTGGCGTTCGTCGGGCGGGATGAGCCAGGCAAAGGGCGAGTCGTCCTGGCGGGCGCTGCCGCCGCCCTCGCGCCACGCCTCGTAGAGGAGTTGGGCGCTGGTCAGGTTGAGCACGTTGGCCGGGATGCCCTGTTCGCTCAGTTGCGCGGCGGCGTCGATGGCATCCGGCATCATCGCCCCGGCTGATGCCAGGTGCACCAGGCGCGAGCGCGGCAAGGAGGGGGCGGCGGTGCGCCAGTCTACGATGCGATAGCCGCCGGCCAAGACCTGGCGGCGCAACGTCTCCTCGCCCAGACGCGCCTGGGCTTCCGCCATCAGACCCTGATCCACTTGTTTTGTCGTCAACCGGAAATAGACGGCGCGGCCGTCTGCGTCTGTGCAGCACTGGCGCAACGCCTCGATCATCATCCATTCCATCTCTTTGGCGAAGGCCGGTTCAAACGCGATGAGCCCTGGCAACTCGATGCCCAGGGACGGCGTCACGGTGGATTGGTGCGCGCCGCCTTCAGGCGAGAGGCTGATGCCGGAGGGCGTGCCGGCGAAGATGAATTTGGCGCCCGAATAGAGCGCGTAGATCAGCGAGTCCAGCCCGCGACAGATGAAGGGGTCATAGACGGCGCCGATGGGGATGAGGCGCCGGCCGCTCAGTTCGTGGGTCAGGCCGAACATGCCCAGGGCCATGAAGAGGTTCATCTCGGAGATGCCCAGTTCGATGTGCCGGCCGTTTGGGCCTTCGCGCCAGGCGAAGGTCTGTTGTTCGTCCGCGTTGAGGCGGGCCGTCACTTCCGGCTTAAACACGCCATTCTTGATGATCCAACCGGATAAGTTGGTGGAAGTGGAGACGTCGGGCGAGATGGTGACGACGCGCTCGCTGAGGCCGGGGACGCGGCTGATGCTCATGAGCAGTTGGCCGAACGCTTGCTGCGTGCTCAACAGCCCTTGTGAGCGCACGGAGAGCGAGTCGGGAATATCGGACGGGCGCAGGTCTGTTTGCACGCTGGGGCGCGGCGTGTCCGGGTAGAGGCGGCGCGCTGTGGCGCGGCAGAGCGCACCCGCCGGCGAGGATGGCGGAAAGGACTGCCATTCTTGGCCGGGCGCAATCGAGAGGGCGCGCTGGAGATTGTCGACTTGCTCGGCGGTGAGCAGCTTGGAGTGGTTGAGCGGGTCGCCGGCGATGGGCAGGCCCCAGCCCTTGATGGTGTAAGCGAAGATGACGGTGGGGCGGGAAAGGTCTTCCTGGGCCAGGTCGAATGTCTGGATGAGGGCGTGCAGGTCGTGGCCGCCCAGGTTGCTGAGGACCGCCGGCAGGTTCTCGTCGGCAATATTATCGACCGCGGCGAGGACGGCGGCGCGGCGGGGACTGGCCAACTCGCCGAGGCGCCGCCGTCCTTCGGGGCCGGGCAGGGCGATCAGCGCCTGGTAATCCTCGTTATTCATGTCGTCGATGCAACGACGCAAGTCTTCGCCGCCAGGGCGTTGGAACTGCTCTTGCAGCAGGTGGCCGTATTTGACTTCGAGCACGCGCCAGCCGCATTCGGCAAAAAGGCGTTTTAGTTGAGCGGCGCGGATGCCGGGCACCACGCGGTCGAGGCTCTGGCGGTTGAGATCGACGATCCAGAGGAGGTTGCGCGCCGCGGCGATGTTCGTGTCGAGGATGGCTTCCCAGACGTTGCCCTCGTCCAGCTCGGCGTCGCCGACCAGGGTGATGAAGCGGTGCGGCGCGACTTCCTCAAAATGGCAGTCGGCATAGGTATGGGCCAGGGCGGCGAAGGCCGGAGCCACGGCGCCGAGGCCGACCGAACCGGTCGAGAAGTCGACGTGGTCGGGGTCTTTGGTGCGGCTGGGATAGGCTTGCAGGCCGCCATAGCTGCGCAGTTGAGTCAGGTATTCCTGGGGAAGGCGCCCCAGTAAGTATTGGACGGCGTGATAGACCGGCGAGGCGTGCGGCTTGATGGCGACGCGGTCGCCCGGCTGCAGAAAATGGAAATAAAGCGCGGTCATGATCGAGACGACCGAGGCGCTGGAGGCTTGGTGTCCGCCGATCTTGGCTTTGGCGGGGTTGGGGCGGATGTTGTTGGCGTGGTGGATGATGAGGGTGGACAGCCAGAGCAGACGCTTCTCGATGGTTTCGAGCGTGCGGATGCGTTCTGCCGCCACCGGGTTGGCGATTTGGGGGTTCGAGGCGAATTCGGCCATCGTACTCTCTCTCATTTGGGCGGGCGGGTTGGTGACTGCACGCCCCTATTGTAGCACGACCGGATGAAAGGCCGCGCGCGGCCAGGGCAGTGCGTGCATGCGGCGCAATGTCTTGTCGATCAATTTGTCGGGAAGCACAACAAATTGATCGGAGTGCAGGCGCGGCGCAAAGGGCGGTATAATGAGTCGCTAGAGTTTGTTGGGGGTTGCAACAAAGTGAGGTCGCTGCCTAATGAAGCTTGCGCTGGACGGCGAGTATAATGAAACGAACCGGGCGACGTGAGCCGGAATCATAGGCGGGATCGACAGCCGCGAGTCTTGCGGCCAAACACGGAGGGGAAGATGGGCGGGACAAGCTTCGTCAAGCGGCATGCGTTGGCGCTCTATTTCGTGCTGGCCTACGCCATCGCGTGGGGCGGCATCCTGATTGCCGTCGGCCCAGGCAATATTCCGGGCGCCGGAGAGCAGATCGATCGCGGCTTTATGTGGGTGTTTCTGGCGATGTTGGTCGGGCCAAGCACAGCCGGCGTGGTGATGACCGCGCTGGCGGATGGGCGCGAGGGCCTGCGCGACTTGGCGGCGCGTTTACTCCGTTGGCGCGTGCCGCTGCGATGGTACGGCGTGGAGCTGTTGACCGCTCCGTTGTTGCTGGCTGTGATCATGACGGCGCTCTCGTTGTTCTCGCCCGCCTTTCGACCGGCCATCCTGACGGTGAGCGACAAGGCCGGTCTGATCGGCATGAGCTTGGCGGGGGGCCTGCTGGCAGGTTTATTCGAGGAAGTAGGATGGACGGGGTTTGCGACGCCGCGCATGCAACGCCGCTTTGGCGTACTGACCGGCGGGCTGATCCTGGGGGCGGCGTGGATGTTGTGGCATGGGCTAGCTGACCTGTGGGGCAGCGTGGAGACGTACGGGATGTGGTATGCGCCGCACTTTCTGCTTTGGCTGGCGGCGCTGACGGCGTACCGCGTGTTGATGGGATGGGTATACAGCCGCACCGCCAGCCTGCTCGTCGGGCAACTCATGCATGCAAGCTTTACGGGCAGCCAGTTTCTGCTTAGCCCGGCGGCAGCGTCGACGGCGCAGAACATTCTGTGGTATGCAGTCTTTGCGGCCGGCTTGTGGCTGCTCGCGGCGGTTGCGGCGCGGCGGATGAAGACGGCGAGCGCGGCTTAGGGACCGCCCTATCGGGAAGACGCGTTGGTTCATGGGTGCGATTTTGTTGGGAAACCAAACAAAGCGAGCGCAGGTTCGGCGGGCTGAAGAATCCGCTGCTGTTTGCGTGTAGCGCCGCGCCGGTTTGTTGCGATCCCCAACAAACCGCTCGAAGGCGGAAGACGGCATATAGATCGTGAAGACTAGCTAGATCGTGAGGGCTAGATCGTGAAGACGCACAGATTTGTGCGCGGCGCGCGGGGAGCGAAAGCGCGGGTGCGGATTAGCTCTTCGCCATCTTCGACCGCCTGGGCGCGGCGCGTGTGCGAGGGGGGTGTGCGCGTGTGGCGGCGCGGACAAGCGGCGATGTTCACAAGATGCCGGTGTCGCGCAAGCACAAAGACGCAGGAAGAAGTATGGAATTGTGCGCCGGCTATGCGCTGCGGGCGATTGGTTCGCCGTTCGGCAATTTACAGGGCCGTCTTCGTATAGCGTGAGCGCGCCTGCCTGACGCCGCTGCGACAAGCAGGGCGTCGTTTGTTACGGCTTGCGGCTGCGGCATAGAAGCCGGGGCGGTCCCTGTCTGAGCGGCGTAGATTTCTCATCCGGGTACATGTCGCCTGCCGGATCAAGACTGCCGGCGGGCAATTTTCGTATAGGAAAAGAATCGCGCTCTTCCCTTCCGGGTCGCAGCGAGCGCGTAGAGCATACGCATAGCCGCACCGCCGGCCCGCGTCCAGGGTGAGCGCTTGTGCTCTGCGGGCGCCGAATCCGGCATCGCGCCCATTTTGTTTGGTCACCCAACAAACATAACGGGCGCGAAATACACGCTGGAGCGCCGGAAAAAAGGCGCTGATCCACAGTTGTCGCACACCCCCTGCATAGCCCGCAGATCGCTTCCTACACGAATTTCGGCGCGACTTATGCCCAGACGCCGGAAATTATCCACAGAGTTATCCACATAATACGCGGTTTTCCCCGTTGTCCGCCAGTTATCCCCTGTGCGAATTTGTTCCGGAAAGAAGTTCTTGACGCAAATAGAACATATGTTCTATTCTGTGCGCAGTGTACGGGGTGCTGCGTCAGGTGACCGGCCTGCGCCAAACTGGAAGCGGTGGGAGCAATGTCAGAAGAAGCGGTTCCGATGTGGGATCGTCTGCCGAATGAGCCGGGCAACTGGTATGCGCGTTTTGAGATCTACCGGCTGCTGGGGCCGAAGCGAACGCTCAACCAGGCGTACCGCATGGCCGCCCGGCTGGAGGGGCTGCGCGGCAAGCGGGCCGGTCAGAGCTGGAGCGAGGCCGCGCGGCGCTGGGACTGGACAGCGCGCGCCGAGGCTTGGGATCAGGCGCAGCGCGAAAGGCTGCGCGCCGGCGAGGAGGACCGGCGTTTCGACGCGCGCGAACGTCGTCTGTTGATGATCGACCGGCTGCTGGAAACGGTATTCGACGTACTGCTACGCGCAGAGATGGACAAACTGGATTCGGAGGAGGCGCGCACGCGCCTGCCCACGCTGCGCCTGCTCTTCAAGGATCTGATCGGCGCACAGCGTGCGGAGTTGGGGCTGCCGGTCGCGGGGCAAGACGCGGGCGCGGAGACGGTGCGCTTCACCGCAGACGATCTGATGGCCGCTCAGCGCGAGTTGGAACGCTGGAACGAGTGAGTATCGCATAGTGAACAATTCTCTAGGATCACGAACGGCAACGCCCATGCAGTCTAAGCGTCCGGTCTTTAGTGCGCAGATACCCGCCGAATGGCTGAAGTGCGCGGCAAGTCCCGCCTACTTCACGACCCGCTATGTGTGGATCTATCGCGCCTCATGTTCCGGCGCCGATGATCTGCCGGCGTGGGCGCCTTTTGATCTGTGGTCTTCCCAAATTCGCACCCTGCGGCGGATGGCCTGCGCCTCGCGCTTGGTCATCCTCAAAGCGCGGCAGCTTGGCCTGTCGTGGCTGGCCCTGGCCTATGCGCTGTGGCTGATGACCTTTCGAGCGCCGTCGACGGTGCTGCTCTTCAGCCTGAAAGAAGCGGAGGCGGTCGAGTTGCTGGGCCGGTTAAAGGGCATGTATGCGCGGCTGCCGTATTGGCTGCGGGCGCGCGTGACCGTGCAGGACAGCGGCACGCGTTTTGAGCTATCGACTGGCTCGCGGGCGTTGGCCTTCAGCACGAAGGGCGGGCGCAGTTACACCGGTTCGCTGGCGATCGTGGACGAGGCCGACTTCATCCCCGATTTGGGGCAGTTCCTCAACGCCGTGAAGCCCACCGTCGACGGGGGCGGGCAGCTCTTCCTGATCAGCACCAGCGATAAGCGGCGGCCCGTGTCGCCCTTCAAGAATCTATTCCGCGCGGCAAACGACGCCTCGACCGCAGGCGGGGCGGGCGCGTACGAGGCGATATTCCTGCCCTGGCAAGCGCGCCCGGACCGGGACGCAGCCTGGTATGCGCGCACCAAGGCGGAGATGTTCGCCCAGCGCGGCACGGACGACGACTTCTATGCCGAGTATCCCGCCACGCCCGAAGAAGCGCTGGCGCCCCTGCAATTCGACCGGCGCATTCCGTACAAATGGATCGAATCCGTCTTCATTCCACGCGCTTCCGAGTCGCAACCCGCCGCGGGGCATCCGACAGACGGCAAGGCGCCTTTGCTGCCGGGCCTCGCCGTGTACGTCGCGCCGCAACCCGGCCGCGCCTACGTCATCGGCGCCGACCCGGCGGAAGGGAACCCGAACTCGGACGAATCGGCGGCGACGGCGCTCGACGCGACGACGGGCGAAGAGGTCGCCGCGTTGGCCGGACGGATTGAGCCGACGGTTTTCGCCGGCTATCTGGCGCAACTAGCGCGCTGGTATCACGACGCCGCCATCCTGCCCGAGCGCAACAACCACGGCCATACGGTGTTGGCGGCGCTGGCCGCGACAGGCGAGGCGCGTTTGTTGTGCGGGCATGACGGCAAGCCCGGCTGGCTGTCAAACGCCAAGGGCAAGACGCTGCTCTACAACGCCCTGGCGGATGCGGTGCGCGACAGTGCGTGCGTCATCCACACGGCGGAAACGGCTGGCCAAATTGCGAGCATCGAGGCGTCGACGCTGCGTGCGCCGCAGGGGTTGCATGACGACCGGGCGGACAGCTTCGCGCTGGCGATTGTGGCGGCGAACCAAGGCAACCCGGTTGTACCGGCGCATATCGTGCCCGCAGCCGATCCGTTGGCCGGGATCGATTCGGCTTCTTTTTGATTTGAATAGAACTGCCGCTAGTCATGACGGCGCAACCTCAGAGGAAGGTACGGGCAATCGTGAGGAAGGCAATGGATAACCACAATCTGATCCGGCGGGCGGTTGCTTGGCTGGATGTGCGGTCGCTGCGCAGAAGCGGGCTGGCCGCGGTAAGCGCCGTACCGGTTGGGGCGGCGGGCGACGGCCTCGTGGCGCGGCCGTCGGGCACGCCGATCGACAAGAATTGGGGCGATCTGCTCCAGGAGTTGACCGATGCGCGCACGGCCTGGCAGCAGAACCCGCTGGCGCGACGCATAGTCGGTCTGACCACTTCGTACACGGTAGGGCACGGCATCACCCTGCGGTCCCCCTACAGGCCCCTGCAGCAATTCATCGACGAATTCTGGCAGCATAACCGCATGGAGCAGCGCATTGGCGAGTGGAGCGACGAGCTCGCCCGCTCCGGCGAATTATTCCCGGTGTTATTCACCAACCCGATCTCCGGCATGAGCACGGTGCGCACCGTGCCGGCCTGCCGCATTGAGTCGGTCGAGGTCGACCCGGAGGACTATGAGACGGAACTGCGTTATCGCGAGACCGCACCGGTTGGGATGCCGGAAAAGTGGTGGATTGCGCCGAATCATCCTGATGCCGAGGCGCCCGCGGGGGCCGCCCCGACGCCGGTGATGTTGCACTTCGCCGTGAACCGGCCCATCGGCGCGGTGCGCGGCGAATCCGACCTGGCGCCGATCTTGCCCTGGCTGCGCCGCTACAACCGCTGGCTGGAGGATCGCGTACGCCTGAACGCATCTGTGCGCTCCTTTCTGTGGATCGTGCACGCGCCGCAGCGGCTGCGCGCCGAGCTGCAAGAGCGTTACCGCACGCCGCCGGACCCCGGCAGCGTGATCATCGCCGAGCAGGACGCGGAGACGTGGCAGGCGGTGACGCCTACGCTGCACGCCGCCGACGCCGAGCAGGATGGACGCGCCATTCGCTGGATGATCGTGGCGGGCGGGCCGGGGACGGCGCTGCTGGATATTGGCGAGGGCGAGGACAGCAACCTGGCGACAGGCAAGGTGATGGCGGAGCAGCGGCGACGTTTTCTGCGGCGGCGGCAGGCGTACCTGGCTCATATGCTGACGCAGATCACGCTGGAGGCATGGGAGCGAAGCCGGAGCGTGCGGCAGGGGCGTCCGTACCGGGCGACCGGTTCTGCTGAAGCATCACGGCGAAGCGCCGCTGTGGACATCCAGGCTATCACGCCCGATATTAGCCCGGAGGATAACCGGGACCTGGCCGCCGCCGCGCAACAACTCAGCGCGGGGCTGGCGCAATTGGCGCAGATCACGGGCAACGGCCCGGCGCTGCGCAGGGCGGCGCTGCGCATGTTTGCCAAGTTCGCCGGCGAAACGCTGCCCGAGCAGGAGATCGAACAGATATTGCAGGAGGGTGAGACGGCGCAATGAGCAAGGTTGCGGGATTGCCATGCTAAAGAACCTGCAATAACGCAAATCAGACAATGCGCTTCAAGAGAAAGGGTCGGCAGATGGACGACATTAAGTATTCGACGAAGCGGTCGGCGCCGATGCGGCTGGCGACGCCCGCGACGGGGAGCGGCGCGCTGGCCGCCTGGCCGGCGGAGCGGCGGCGTACGCTGCTGCGTAAACTGGAGGCCGGAGAACTGGCCGAACTGACGTTCGACGCCGTGGTCTACCGTCAGGGCAGGAACGCCAATCATGTGCGCTTCCGCGAGCAGGACATGACCGCCTTTGCGGCAAGCTTTGTGGGCGCGCCCTTCCTGCGCAACCACGACACGGAAGATATCGGCAGCCGCGACGGCACGGTGATCGCATCCTCTATGCAGGGGGGCGGCGAGGGGGCTGCCATGCGCCAGACCATCCGCCTCACCACGCCGCGCGGCATGCGCGACTTCCTCACGGGCATCATCGACCGCTTCAGCATCGGCTGGTACTGGGAGGCTATCGAGTGTTCGGTTTGCGGCGAAGACTGGCTGACATGCCCGCACCAGCCCGGATGCACCTATCGGATAGGAGGACGCCAAGCAACGTGTGAACTGATCTTCATCCACCCGCGCGGCAAAGAGACATCCGCCGTCAATGCGCCGGCCGTGCCGGACACCTATGTGCTACGCGAACTCGCAAAACTAAAGGAGAATCATCCCATGAGTAACCGACATAGTGAGCCGATTTCTGACGCGATTTGGCTGCCGGACGGCACGATGAAGCCCGTCGCCCCGGTCGCACAGGAGGGAGGAGGCGCAACCGGGTCTCGCTTGGGGGAGATGCCTGGTGAAGATCGTACATCGGAAGCGCAGCATGATGCCAGGCGCGTGGAGGAGATGATCGTCGCGTCCGGTCTGCCGGCAGCGGCGCAGACGGTCTTGCGGCTGGCGTGCGCGGGCAGGTCTCCGGTGGAGGCTGCGGCGTTGATCCTGGCGCAGCGCCAAGCCCAGGCCGCGACGATTGACCGTTCGCTGGTGCGGGGCATCAGGCCCATCACCGCAGGGGATATGCAGACCCCGCAGGACCGGCTGCAACACGCCGTCGACTGGCTCTTCGGCGTGCGCAACGTCGATCCGCCTCCGCCTTCGCTGCGCAGCATCCGCGATATCTACCAGGCCATTACCGGCGACCACAACTGGTACGGCGTGTTCAACCCGGAATGGAGCCAACTGGCTGCGGCGACTTCGACCACGCTGGCGGGAATGGTAGTAGACGCGCTCAACCGGGTGGTGCGCATGCACTACGACAACATGACGACCTACCGCTGGTATGAGCCGCTGGCGGCGGTGACGCCGCACGCAGGCACGACGCACGACGTGAACTTGGTCATGGTGGACGGCTTGGCGAACTTGCCCGTGGTGGCGGAGGGAGCGGCCTATACGGAAGCCGCGGTGGGCGACTCGAAGGAGAGCATGAGCTTCACCAAATACGGGCATTACGTCGGCATTACGCTGGAGACGATCCGCAAGAGCGACATCCAGCGCATCCAGGCCATCCCCCGCGAGCTGGTGAAAGCCGCGCTGCGCACCCGCTCCGCCGCCATCAGCGGCCTGTTCACGGCTAACGCGGGCACGGGGCCGGTGCTGGCGGATGACGGCAAAGCGCTGTTTCACGCCGATCACGGCAACCTGAGTACGACGGCGCTGGGCGATACAGCCTGGGCCGCGGCGCGCGCCAAGATCTGGGAGCAGACGATTCCGGGTACGGGCAAGCCGCTGGCGTTGTGGCCGACTTTCTGCCTCGTCCCCATCGAGCTGTATGACACGGCGCTGACGCTTTTCGGCTACGGCGCAGGGGATGCGGGCAAGCCCAACTCGGCGGGAACGGCGCAAGAGGTCAACCCCTATGCCCTGAGCCGGCCGGGCGACCCGCGGCCGATTCCGGTGGCTGTGCCGGAGTGGACGGACGCCGACGATTGGGCCTATCTGGTCGACCCGCGGCTGCACCCGGTGATCCACATGGCGTACGCGTCGAACCCGGCGGGCGGGAGCCATCCGCTGCCGGAGATCTTCGAGGTGACAAGCGAGACGGCGGGGCTGATGTTCACGAACGATACGCTGCCGGTGAAGGTGCGCGACTGGTGGACCTATGGCGTGAGCACGTATGTGGGCATCGGCAAGGCCAACGTGACATGAGGGGTCACAGGTCACACGTCACAAGTTATTGATGACGTGTGACCCGTGACGCATGACGGATGGCGAATCGAACAACAGCCTACCTAAACAAAACGTAAGGAGCTTTTATGCAAGGCGCACGCTTTACGATAGCGGTTCATCTGGGCGGGACGCTGGCGGCGAACCAGCAGGGCGTGATCCAACTGCCGTGCGCAGCCACGCTGATTGAAGCGTCGGCCTGCGGCAGCAACAGCAACAGCGCTACGCTGCAACTGGGCACGACAGCCGATGCCGACGGCATCATGACCGCAGCCGCGATCGGCGACAGCAGCCTGCCCGCGGTCTTCGTCGCCGAGGACTTCGACGGCGACCTGGCTGACGGCGTCAACCCGCTGCACCTGGCGGACGATACGGTCTTCGCCTGGCTGCTGGACTACGACGGCTCATCGGGCACTGCCGCCCAGAACGTAGATATTCTGTTCACCTTTCTCGAAGGATAGCGGGGCTGTTCAGTAATCGGCATTGATGTCTGCGCCGGAGAGGCGTGCTCGCGTTCACCCTCCGGCGCAGACTCACCGAAGACGCTGTCGCAATTGGCGCAGCGGCGAAATAGATGGACACGGTACGATGACGACGGATGAGCTATATCGCAAAATGCACGATCCGCTGGCAGCCTACTTCGCCAACGCCTGCCTGTCACAGGAGGCCGACGACCTAGTGCAGGAACTCTTCGTCAACTACTTGCAGGCCCTGTGCGAGGGGGCGTCGATTCGAACGCCGGAACGCTGGCTGTGGCGCGCCGCGCGCAACCTGGCAGTCGACTGGTATCGCCGCGCCGCGCGCCGGCCGCTCCTTGTCAGTTTGGAGTTTGCCGGGCAGAGGATCGCAGACCCCCTGCAGCGGGATCCTCTTGATCTGGCCTGTCTGGGCGAACCATGCGACGCTCTGGCGGCTTTGGTGGATGGCCTGCCGGCGAACCAGAGGCAAGCTCTGGCCGTGCGCTATGCCGAAAAACGTCCCCTGCGTCACAGGGAAGTCGCCCGCCGCCTGGGCATTAGCCTGTCCGCTGCGCGTGCGAGGCACACGCGTGCGGTTGCGAATCTGCGCTTGTTGGCCAGCCGTGGGAGACGCCCAGCGTTGAGGACCCTACAACAGAAAGGAGATAAGTGATGACGGCCGATCTCGCAGCTTATCGCATAGCGGTCGACGCGCTGTTGGCGACCGCCGTCGATGCGTCGACGTGGACGGATGCCATCAAGGATCAAGCGCTGCGTCAGGCGTTGGCGGAGTACGACGATTACTTCGTGTATGAAACGAGCGTCACCGTAACGAGCGACGGTGCGAACCAAGACCTGTCAAGCATCAGCGCGCTCAAGGATATCCTCTCTGTAGCCTACCCCTGGAGCGACGAGGCGGACTTCGCCGCCTGCCAACAGCGCTGGCGCTATGCGGCGGACCAGACGATCTATGTGGAGACGGTTACGCCCCAGGCGGGGCAGGTGATGCGTGTGCGCTACACCAAACAGCACGTCATTGAAGGCCTAGACGCGGCCGCTGCGACGAGCGTGCCGGACAGTCATCAGGTGCTGCTGGCGACGTTGGCGGCCGCGTTCGCGTGTACGCTGCGGTGTCGCCAACTGAGCGAGAACCCGGCGATCCCGGAGCACGCCTTTGCCGCGCTTAGCGCCGTCGCCATCCATTATCGCAGCCAGGCTGCAGACCTCCTGCGCACTGCCCGCATTACCGACAACCCGTCGTGGAGCGGCATCGGCTTATGAGAATCCTAACTGCCGGCGCACTCGCCGCCCAAGCCGTCCGCAGTCCGAAATGGAGCGTTTCTTGCACGCTTTCCGCACGCGGCATGAACCCGGACATGCCGGCGCTGCATTGGAGCAAACTCACCTATGCAAGCGGCGTTAAGCCCGCTTACCCGTCCGCGGGCTTCGACACGCTCGGCGGCGCCATCCAGCGCTTCAAAGTAACCGCGGCGGGCATCCGGCAGCAGACCGTAACCGATCCCGCACAGGCGGATCAGTGGCGCAATAACCCCTGGGCCAACATTCACGGCGCCATCGCAACGGCGCTTTGCGCCTATCGGCATGGCCCGCTGAGCGCCCGGCTCTATTACATCGACGCGGGCAACGTCTACTTCCTGCGCACCAACGACGAGGGCGCTACGTGGCTTGGGCCGCTCTCTATCTATACGGGCGGGGACGCTTCTGCCGACGTGTGCATCAACGGCGCGCCGGTCGGTCATGCCCTTACGGGCGGCATCGTCGGCTTCTCGACGTATAACAGCGGTACAGGGGTGTATGCGGCTTACTTCAACGCGGGGAGCAACGTCAAGTATGCGGACTACTGGCGGGCGGCGGGCGTCTTCTGCCGCCCCGACGACATGAGCTTCGTGTATTGCCTGGTCTTTCGGCAGACGGACAGCGGCTCGGCCCGGCTGCGCGTGGTCAAATTCGACGGCAGCGCATTCTCGGATGCACAGGACATTGACCAGACGCAAGCCGGCCTGTTCGGCATCAACTTGGCCTGCTACAAGTTCTGCGGCATCCCCGACTCTAACCTGCTGATCGGCAGCGCGGTGGAGAACGCCTACATGGGCAAGAACTACGAAGGGGTGGCGTCCGGTTTCTGGAATGATGAGTTGTTGGCCGACGAGCCGATCCTCTTCCCGGAGATCCAAGCATGGAGCGGCAAGAACTACAGCTACATCGTGCGCAGCGGCAGCGACTACTATTACTTCGGGGAAGACCATGTCTGGCGCGGGGAGGCGCAGGACGCGCCTGCAGAGACGCTGATCCCGATTGCCTATGACTATGACAACGGGCGGATGGAGTTGGAGTTTGAACAGGGTGTGCAGGCCCCCTGCGTAGGGCAGGTCCTTACCGTGCGCCGCACCGTATCCTGGGGCGCGGTAAGCGGGTCCGCTGACCTGGCCTGCTATGTAGTGCGGGCGGTCCGCTCGCGGCGACGCACGACGGTATTGGCTGTCGACGCGGTCGGTTTTCTTGGCATCGCCCGCTGTAGACGGCCCGCGGTGCTCAACGACGGCTCTGCGCCCGGCGTGGCGACGGTGATGCGCCGGCTTGGGGCGCGCTTCGGCCTGGGCATTGTTTGTGACGACGCCGGCCTCGAAACCGCCGCAGCCATGCCCATGACGCTGGCGCCGTCGGAGTCGCTGCTCGGCGCGGCCTACCGCGTTGCCAGCCAGAGCAATGTGTGGCTTGTCCCTGCCGGCGACGGCACGTTTCAGGCGGAGATGATCAACCCGCCCCACTCGGATAGCGGGGGACATGACGACACGCCGCACACGTATCCGGACGGCGAATGGGAGCTGATCGATGCACAGGAGATAAGCGATTACCGGCGGCTGGCTTTCGCCTATGTGTTGGGTACAGCCAGCACGGACCCGGAGGATGGCGGCTACGTGGGCATGGCGGCGGGGCCGGTCTTGCCCAACACGCGGCCGCTGTCTTATTCGTTGACGAACACGCGCTATAACACGGACGCCCGCGTGTTGGCTGCGGCTGCGGCGGAGGCCAATCGCCAGAAACGGCTCACCGTCGACGCCATGATCGAAGCGCCGGCGAACCTGGCCCTCGAACTCTACGACATGATTGAAGTCACCGAACCCCTGCTCGGCTGGACTGCCCGCCCCTTGCGCGTACGCCGCATCCGCGAAGTCTGGGACCGCGGCCTGCTCACCCACACCCTCTGGCTCGGAGACGAATCATAATGTGTCACGAGTCAGGCGCGGGAGCCCTTTGGGCGCGTCATTCCTGACTCGTGACGTGTGACTCGTGACGTGTGACTCGTGACGTTGGAATGGAATTCGTTCAATTCGTGAAATTCGTGGCAAAAGAAGACAGGCAGGCACAAGGCGTTCGCCTGAAGGCTCAGCCTGAAAGCCTGCCCCTACGCCCTGGAAAGTCGTCCATGAACCAAGCCTACACACTCGGCAACGACTCAGAACTGCGCCTACTGCTCGGCTATTCCGGCCCCCCGCGCGCCGGCCGCATTACTGCCGTCAACCCCACTTCCTACACCGTCGAGATCGCCGACAGCGACGCCGCCGCCGTCGAAGCCTGGCCCCTCAACGGCGCCGTCTACGCCGAAGGCAACATCGTCTACGTCCTGCAAGCCGAAAACGCGCCCGACAGCGGCGTCATCATCGGGCGCAAAGGCTCGCTCACCCGCCTAGGCGTCGGCATCGCTTCCCCCGACATCGCCCTGCACGTGCGCGGACCGGGCGGCGGAGGCGGCATCGCCGCCGCATCCGCCATCGACGGCACGGAACAAACCCTGCTCAGCGCGCGCATCACCCTGGCCGTCGCCGGGACCGCCCTCGTCGGCGCAGGAGGGCTAAGCGGCGCGCTCGCGCTTTCGCTCGTCAAGCCCGGCAGCAGCTACAGCGCGCAGAACGTCACCGTCAGCGGCAATACCGTCGAATTCCGCTGCTACGCCAACGGCGACCTGCGCGTCGTCCGCACCGCCGGCAGCAACGCCGCAACGACCGCGTTCAGCGGCGTGTGGATATGAGGTCTGAAATGCGCCGCCCGCCGGGTTCTGGGTGGCGGCAGAATCCCGGCGGGCGCTGGCAAGGAGGCTTCGCCGTGAGGCTCAGCCGAACGGTTCCCCCCATGCGGGGGCCTGGTGATGTCGAAAGAATCGTGAGGGAGAGGGCGTTGCGCGCCGTCTCCCTTTTGGTTATGGACTGGGCCGTCTAGATCATTTCGCCTGCGTCGGGGATGTCGTCCGGCTCCAGAGTAAAGAGCATCTCGTCGGTGATCTCTTCGATGCGGGCGATGCGGCTGGCCTGTTTGTTGATCGCCCGCTCGAACAAGTTGCGGGCGAAACGGGCGTTGCCGAACACTTCGTCGCGCAGGCGGAAGGCCGCTTCGAAGACGCGCGTCGCTTTGCGCCGCGCCGCCTCGGAAAGCCGGTAGTCATACTGCCCGGCGAAATGCTCCAGGATGGCGGTTAACTCCTCGGGCGAATAATCGTCAAACTGGATGAACTTGTTGAAGCGCGATTCCAGGCCCGGGTTGGAGCGCAGGAAGTTGCGCATCTTCTCCGGGTAGCCGGCCACGATGACGACGAGATCGTCGCGGTGGTCCTCCATGAGCTTGAGCAGCGTCGCCACCGCTTCCGGCCCGAAGTCGTTCGAGCTCTGGTTATAGGCGGCGAGGGCGTAGGCTTCGTCGATGAAGAGCACGCCGCCCAGCGCTTCGTTGACGACGCGCGTCACCTTCTGGGCGGTCTGGCCCACGTAACCGGCGACCATGCCGGCGCGGTCCGTTTCGACCATGTGGCCCCGTGAGAGGATGCCGAGGGCGCGGTAGATGCCGCCAAGCAGCCGGGCGACGGTGGTCTTGCCCGTGCCGGGGTTGCCATAGAAGACCAGGTGACGCGATGTGGGCACGGTCTTGTGGCCGCGCTCCTCGCGAAGCTGCTGCACGCGCAGGAAATCGACCATCTCGGCGAGATCGTGCTTGACGTTCTCCAGCCCGATCAGACTGTTCAGCTCGTCGAACAACTCTTCCAGCGTGGGTTGCTTGGGCCGTTCCGGCTCGCGCGGCGGACGCTTGTGCGGCGGGTAGTAGTCATCGTCGTCGTGATAATCGTTCCCGCCGGCGCGCCGGAACCCCGTATAGAGCGTCTCGTGGAACTGCTGCAGGGCGCGGGCCTCCATGCCAGAGGCGTGGCGGTGCAGCTTGAGGACAGCAGCGCCGAAGCGGAAGAAAAACACGCCGGCTTGCAGGGCGAAGTCGGAGCCGTGCGCCCGATCGTACTCCTCAAGCAAGTTGAGGCTGAAGGGGCGATGCGCATAGCCGGGTTTGTCCGCGGCTTCTTGCACGGCCCAGCGGAACAGGTCGGCGAAAGAGGCCGAGACATGCGGCGCGACCAGCCGGCGCATGTCCTGGAAGGGAACGTTGCTCGCCAGGCTGGCGGCGTCGCCGGCGCTGACAAAGCGGATGGCGATCAGGCAGAGGTCGATGACCAGCACGTCGAGGGCGTCGAGCGCGCCGTCGTCCGGGTCATCCGGGTCTTCGTCCCAACTTAGGGCCTCTTGCAGAGGCGGCGTAAGCTGGCGCAGCCCCATAAAGAGATACTCCGCCAGTTGCGGGTCGCGGTAGGCCTCGGGGTCGAAGGTGAGTTCGGCGTTCACGATACGGCTTCTCCTTCCCAGTGCATGGCGGTTGCGGCCATGCCGTCTGATTGAGTCTGACCGGCGCTGCGACCTATCTGGACGTATGCCACCGGTCGCGGCGGGCGTTATCGTTAAGTTAGACGCAGGAAGGCAATAAATAGGTGCGGTGAGTTTTGGGAATGCCAGAAAAATTGGCAAACGGTGCGTGGGAAAGCGGGGGGATCGGCAGAAATAAGTTTGTGTCAACTGCGGGGCGGACACAGCCGCGAACTTGGCAAAGCGCTGCAGGATGCCAGGGTGTGGGGAGAGAGTCTATGCCGGAAAGTTCGCAACGCAGCCTAGCGGGCGATGGCGCGGGCGGGTTGGTTGCGCACAAATATCGACCAGAAGAGCAGCGCGCCGCAGGCGGTGATCAGCGCGCCGGCGAGGAAGAGGCCGCGATAGCCCACGGCATCCACGGCATAGCCGCCGCCTACGGCCATCAGGCCCCAGCTTAGGCCGGTCGCCATCGACGCCGCGCCTGACATATAGGAGCGCCACTCCGGCGACACCGACTCCATCTGGAAGATGACGATGGGCGCGCGACTGATGGCGGCGAAACTGAGTATAGCCATGTAGCCGAGGCCAGCCGTCTGCCACATGGGGATCAGAGCCAGGGGCAGCAGGCTGAGGCTGACGCCCAGGGTGGCGCGCACATAGGTGCGGCGCACGCCCCAGCGCGCCATGATGGCCTGGGTGACCAGAGCGGCGGGCGCGCTCAACAGCATGCCCAGCCCCATGAGCAGCCCGATCTGCGCCGGCAACATGCCTAGCTCGGTATCAAGGTAGACGTTGAAGAAGACGCGCGCCGGGCCTTCGCCCGCCACTTGCAGCAGGCTGATGAAGGCCAGCAGCGCGATCAGGCCGATGGGCAGGGGAACGCGCCCCTCGCCCGTCGGCGGCGCGGGGCGGTCGTCGACCGGGCCGATGGCGATTAGGGCAAGGATGGCGGGTATGAAGAGAACCACGCCGCTGAGAATGGCGTAGCGATAGGGCGCGGGCGCGTCGATGGTCACGCCCAGCAGCGAGGCGAACAGCCCCGGCAGCGCGCCGCCCACCAGCCCGCCGAAAAACGCAGCCAGGGCGAAGAGCGCCGTCTGGAATGAGAAGACAAAGTCGCGCGTCTCGTCGGCGATGACCATGACAAGCGGGGCCGAGTTGACGATGTAGAGCGTGAGGACTCCCCCGGTGAACGTAAAGACAGCCAGCAGCCACGGGCCCTGGATAGGCGGCGGGATCAGTTCGCTCAGGCCGAAGAGGATATAGCCGGCCATCGTCAGCAGCAGCCCGGTCATCATGGCGCGGCGACTGCCCCAACGCCGTCCCGCCGCGCCCGCCGGCAGCCCGACGACGCCCATGATCAGAAGGTTGCCCGCGCTCATCAGCCCGATGAAGGCCGTGTCATAGCCCAGTCGCAGCACGTACAGGTTGTTCAGCACCGTGTACATGCCGCCGAATACGGTGAAGCCGACCACAAAGGCCGTGACAAGGTAGAGGCGAATCTCGCGCGATAGGCCGCGCACAGAGTTCAGATAGGAAGCGAACACGTAAAGCCTCGGTTCCGGTTCGGTGGGCCCGGTCTTTGTGACGGGTCCGACAGGGTGGATCTCCGAGCCGGGAACGCGTACCGGCTGAGCAGAGTTTGCCACGGCCCCCTGCACTTGGCAACTACGCGC
>CAZYSJ010000093.1:0-18350 GCA_964649875.1 uncultured Caldilineaceae bacterium | reverse complement strand
GGGCCGTAGAAGGGCTTGCCCTCTGAATCGTTGCCGGGCCCGGCGTGGTCGCGACCGACGATGAGATGATTCGCCCCATAGTTGCGGCGGATCAGCATGTGCCACACCGCCTCGCGCGGGCCGGCCAGGCGCATCGCCAGCGGCAGCAGCGCCAGCAGCACGCGGTCCGGGTCGTAGTAGTTCTCCGTCAGAGCGCGATAGGTGCGCACGCGCGTATAGTGATCTACGTCGCCCGGCTTGGTCAGCCCGACGACGGGGTGCAGCAGCAGCGCGCCGTCCAGCTCTTGCACTGCGCGCTTGGTCAGCTCCTCGTGCACGCGGTGCAGCGGGTTGCGCGTTTGGAAGGCGACGACGTTGTGATGCCCCATTGCCGCGAGCCGGGCGCGGGTCTCCGCCGGCGTCAGACGCAGTTCGCGGAAGTCATAGTGCGGCGGAAGCTGCAAGACGCGCAGTCGCCCAGAGATGTTGGTGGGGCCGTAGCGGCTCATCTCCGCCACCATGGGATGGCGCGGGTCGCGGCTGCCGAACACCTTGTCGGCCATTTCGGCGGGGTCCCAGGGGTAGATCTCTTCGATCACCATCAGCGCCAGCACGTTGTTCTTGGCGTCGCGCAGCGCGATCTCCTGGCCCAGATGGATGTCCGGGCCGGGGTCGACGGGCAGCGTCACCGGGATAGGGAAGAGATGGCCGTTGGCCAGGCGCATGGAATCGAGGACAGATTGGTAGTCGCGCCGTCCCATGAAGCGGTCGAGGGGCGAGAAGGCGCCGACCGCCAACATTTCCAGGTCGCAGATAGCGCGTTCGGAAATCTGGATGGACGGCAGTCGGCCGGCATAAGCCATCGCATCGGCGCGTTCATCCTCCGGCATGAGAAGATTGACCAGAGCGCCGCCGCAGGGCGGGATCAGTTCGACGGCGCGATCGGCTGGAGCAGAGGCGTTCATCGCATTACGTCCTTATCAAATTCGCGAAAAATTCCAATGACAGCATAGGCTTCTGGGCTTATGGTTCCCAATGTTCTCGGATGAAGGCGGGATTTGTCAACTCCGCGCGCATGGCTCCAATCTTCCAGGGCGCTCGCAGCGTCCCGCAAGGCGTTACGCGCTGAAGTGCGGGCTAGAAACGGAGTTTCTGCGTAGAAGCTCCGTTTCTTTTCGCATGGCAATTTAGCCCAAATCTGAGATGCGCCCCTAGCCCCTAATCGAATGCGCCGATTACGAAGCGCCGCGCCGTTTCGGCCAGCACCGCCGCGCCGACGGGCATGACCGCTTCGTCGATGGCGAAGCCGGGGGTATGATGGCCTCCGCCCCCTTCGATCTTGGCGCCCAGGTTGAACATGGCGCCGGGCGCGGCCTGGGTCATGTAGGCGAAGTCCTCCGCGCCCATGCCGAACGACTGGTTGACGATGGCCTCCTCGCCCGCCAGGTCGCGTGCCACGGCGCGCATCCAATCGTTGACCGCGGCGTCGTTGACGAGCGACGGATAGCCCTTGTGCAGCCGGAACTCATAACTCCCCCCCAGACTCTCGGCCAGCTTGAAGCAGCCTTCCAACTCGGCCCACAGCCGTTCGCGCACGGCGGGCGACATGCTGCGGATCGTGCCCTGCACATAGACCTCGGTGGGGATGACGTTGGGCGCGGAGCCGCCGCGAATCTCGCCCAGGCTGATGACGCACGGCTCCAGCGGGTCGATGCGGCGCGAGGGGATGCCGTAGATGCGCGGCAGGATCGCGCTGAGGATGTAGAGCGGATCGCTGCCTTCGTGCGGGTAGGCGCCGTGCCCGCCGTCGCCGCGCACCCACGCCTCGAAGCTGTCGACCGCGGCCAGGCTGGGGCCGTCGTGGAAGTAGAGCTTGCCGGCCTCGCTGGTCGAGATCACATGCAGGGCGATTACCTTGTCTACGCCGACCAGGGCGCCGTCCTGAATCATGGCCGTGGCGCCGCTGATGCCGTCGGCGTCGAACGCCTCTTCCGAAGGCTGGAAGATCAGGCGTACATTGCCTTTCCACGCCTCTTTTTCTTCGGCGTAGCTCTGGGCCAGAAGATGCGCCGCGCCCAATAGCATGGCCGTGTGCGAATCGTGTCCGCAGGCGTGCATCACCCCGTCGCGGGTGGATTTGAAGGGGACGTCGACCTGTTCGTGGATGGGCAGGGCGTCCATGTCGGCGCGGATGCCGATGGTGGGGCCGCTTCCCGGCCCGATCTGGGCGACCACGCCTGTGCGCCCTACGCCGGTCTTAATGTCGGACAAGCCGATCTCAGCCAGGGTGTCGGCAACCAGCCGTGCCGTGCGCACCTCCTGGAAGCTAAGTTCGGGGTGCTGGTGAATGTCGCGGCGCAGGCGCACCATCTCAGGTTGCAGCGCCTTGGCTCGTTCTAGCATGTGCAGGGTTCCTTTCGCTTCTGTTGTTCGCATTAGTTGAACGGGTATGATGCCGGTCTTTTTTAGGAAGAATCCAAGAAGTTCATGACTTCTCGGATGATAGGGACCTGCGCCGCAAGCCTTACAGTCCTTCGATGCCCAACAACGCCAGCAGTTCGCGCACCGCGGGCAGCGGGTAGAACATCATCCACAGCGTAAAGAGGAATGCGCCCGCGGCTACGGCGTAGTCGAGAGGGCGGGCGCGCAGCACGACATAGCGCGTGCGCGCCGCGCCGCTCACATAGCAGCGCGCCTCCATCGCCAACACCAGTTCCTCGGCGCGGCGGAACGCGCTCAGGAAAAGCGGCACGATCAGCGGCAGATAGGCTTTCGCCAGCTTGTCGGGCCGCCAGATGCGCTGCACGCCGAACTCGCCGCCGCGGCTGGCTTGCGCCTTCATGATGCGCTCGACCTCTTCGGCTAGCGTCGGCACGAAGCGCAGCGCAATCGTCAGGATCAGGGCCAGCTCATGCGCGGGCACGCCTACGCGGCGCAGCGGCGTCAGCAGCAACTCTACGCCGTGCGTCAGTTCCGTCGTCGTGGAGGTCATGGTCACCAGGCTGGTCAGGAAGATGAAGGCGACGATGCGCAACATGCTGATGACCATCAGGTGTACGCTGTTGCGCGTGAGGCGAATCCAGCCCCACTGCACATAGACCGCGCCCGCCGGTTCGTTCCAGCCGAGGAACAGCGCCTGCATGATGAAGATAAAGACCAGCACGGGCACGGCCATCAGCAGCCCGCGCAGCATGTAGCGCACGGGGATGCGGGCGACGAGCGTGACGGCCAATACCAGCGCCAGGAAGACCGTGTTGGCGAGGATCGATGTGTTGAACGAGACCGCCAATACCAGCATGCCCGCGGCCAAAATCTTGGCGCGCGGGTCCAGCCGGTGTACGGCCGAATCGGCGGGAATGTACTGCCCGATGGTGACGTTGCGCAGCAGCTCGAAGTTCTGCATGCCCTATCTTCTATCTTTGACCACCTTGCCGTCCTGCATGACCACGGCGATGTTCTCCAGCTTTTCCAGCGAGCGGATGTCCGCCAGCGGGTCTTGGCGGGCGACGACGATGTCGGCCAGCTTGCCCGCCTCCACCGTGCCGACGCGGTCCTGCCAGCCGAGGCATTCGGCGGCCACGCGTGTGGTGGCGACAATTGACTCCATGGGCGTCATGCCGATGTTGACCATCAGGCCCATCTCGCGCAGGTTCGTGCCGTGCGGCATCACGCCCGCATCGGTGCCCATGGCGATCTTGACGCCGGCCTTGTGGGCGCGGGCGATGCTGTCGTTGTGGATCTCCATCACCTCGCGCGCCTTGCGCAGGCCGTAATCGGGCATGCCGCCTTCTTCGCCCGCCTCGACCACCGCTAAGGGGGCGAGCAGCGTCGGCACGAGGAACGTGCCGTGTTCCAGCATCAGCTCGATGGCCTCGTCGTCCAGGTAGATGCCGTGCTCGATGGAATGGATGCCGGCGCGCACCGCGTTCTTGACGCCCTCCGCGCCCTGGGCATGGGCCATGACCTTGACGCCGCGGCGGTAGGCGGCTTCGCGCACGATCACTTCCAGTTCTTCGGGCGAGTACTGGGTGAACTCAGGGTGATCGGTGGGGCTGAGTACGCCGCCCGTAGCGTGGATCTTGATGATGTCGGCGCCGGCGCGCAGCATCTCGCGCACTTTCTTGCGCACCTCGTCCAGGCCGTCGGCCTTGCCGTCCGGCATGCCGGGGTAGGCGGGGAACATTTCGTACTCGCTGCCGGAGAGCATCCAGCCGTCGCCGTGGCCGCCGGTGATGGTGAGGGCGGAGATGCTGATCTGAAGGCGCGGGCCGGCGATGACGCCGGTCTCGACCGCCTGTTTGACGCCCGCGTCGGCTCCGCCTGCATCGCGCACCGACGTCAGCCCGGCTTCCAGCGTGCGGCGCAGATGGTTCATAGCGTTGTAGAAGCGCATGGAGAAAGGCGTCTGCATGTCCTTGAGGATGTTGATGCCTTCCGTCATGACGTGAACATGGGTGTCGATGAAGCCGGGCAGGATATAGCCGCCCTGTGCATCGAGCAGGGTGACGTCGCCGGCAGGGCGCGGGACGTCGGCGGCCGCGCCGGCGGCGCGGATGCGGTTATCCTCTACGAGCACGGCGGCATTGGAGATGGGCGCGCCGCCGCGCCCGTCGATCAGTACGCCGTTGTGGATATAGGTGGATGCCATCAGAATGCCTCCGAGTTGGTTGTGATGAAACAGCAGTGAATGAAAAGCGAAATCGTCGAACAGTCGAGCGCTCCGGCGCCTACGCCGGGGGCGCGCCCAGCGACGCGGCGAGAAACGCTTCCGCCTGTTCGACGGTATACACGGCCGGGCCGGGCCGGATCAACCCTTGCTCGGCCAGCCGATCCATGAGCATGGCGACCGCGGGCGCGTCGAGGCCCATGCGGCGCAGTTCTCGCGCGTGGCCGAAGATCTCGGACGGGCTGCCGTGCATGGCGGTGCGCCCGTCCGTGATCACATAAAGCCGGTCGCAGATCGCGGCGAGTTCTTCCATGTTGTGCGAGATGATGACCAGCGTGATGCCGGTGCGGTGCAGGCTCAGGATCAAGTCGAGCAGTTGGCGGCGGCCCTGCGGGTCGAGGCCGGCGGTCGGCTCGTCCAGCGCCAGCACGCGCGGCTCCAACGCCAGCACGCCCGCCAACGCCACGCGGCGCCGCTGCCCGCCGGAAAGTCCGAAGGTCAGACGATCCTTGAAGGCCTCGAAGCCCAGCCCCACGGACTCCATGGCATGGCGCACGCGGGCGCGCACCGCCTCGCGGTCCAAGCCGAGGTTGCGCGGGCCATAGGCGACGTCATCGCCTACGTACTGCTCGAACAACTGGGCTTCCGGGAACTGAAAGATCAGCCCCACCTGGCGGCGCACGGCGCGCATATCCGCCCTGGGGCTGCTCAGGTCCTGGCCCAGCACGATGACGCTGCCGCCGTCGGCGCGCAGCAGCCCGTTGAGGTGCTGGACGACGGTTGACTTGCCCGAACCGGTGTGACCGATCAGCCCGACGATCTCGCCGGCATGCACGTCCAGGCTTACGTCGTGGACGGCGCGCACCTGTAGGGGCGTGCCGCGCATATAGTCGTGCACCAGGTTGCGCACCATGATCAGGGGCGGCTCTGCGGCTCTGCGCTGTTGTGTAACGACGGCAGGCTGCGAGGCAGGCGTCTGGTCGAGGTCTATGGAAGGGTGCAGCCGCCCGGACTGCGCCAGCGCGGTCGCCATCTCGTCCACGCTCAGGATATCGGCGGGGAAGTCGGGGAAGCGGCGGTTGAGGCGGCAGGCAAGCTCGGTCATCTGCGGCACGTCGAGTTGCAGGCTGCGCAGGCGCTCGACCTGGCGAAACAGCTCGCGCGGCGTACCTTCCAGAGCAATGCGCCCGTCTGATAAGATAATAACGCGGTCGGCGTGGATGGCTTCGCGCATGAAGTGGGTGATGGCGACCACGGTCACGCCCTGCTCGCGGTTGAGGCGGCGGGCGACGTCCAGCACCTCGTCGCGGCCTACGGGGTCGAGCATGGCGGTGGCTTCGTCCAAGACCAACACCTGCGGCTGCATGGCCAGCACGCCGGCAATGCAGATGCGCTGTTTTTGCCCGCCGGACAAAAGGTGCGGGGCGCGCTGCCGGAACGAGAGCATGCCCGTCTGCTCCAATGACCAGTTCACCCGGCGCACCATCTCGTCGCGGGGGATGCCCAGGTTTTCCGGCCCGAAGGCGACGTCTTCCTCGACGATGGTGGCGACGATCTGGTTGTCGGGCGTTTGGAAAACCATGCCCACCGTGGCGCGGATGTCGAGCGTGCGGCTTGCATCGCGGGTGTTCCATGTCTTGACCCACACATCGCCCTCGGTGGGCAAGAGCAAAGCGTTGAGGTGTTTCGCCAACGTTGACTTGCCCGAACCGTTGGCCCCGAGAATGGCGACGTATTCCCCGGCGCGGATGGTCAGATCGACGCCGCGCAGGGCGTGGATGGCATCGCCGGCGGGCGAGGCGTAGGTATGGTGCAGGTTTTCGATGCGGAGAATGGGCGTCACGGATGGCCTCAGGCGGGTGCGTTCTCAATCCGTCTATTGTCTCGCAAAGCGGCCTGCCGCGCAAAGAAACCGTGATCTATGACAAATCCCCCCCTGTATACAGCGGTAATAGGCGCTTGTGCCTACATTCTGTCAGGTGAGCGTAGCGTAAACCGTTCCGGTTTGTGGTAGACTGACGGCTAGGCGGGCGTAATACTCGGCCTGCCGGTCGACTTTGATGATGACGCTATGTCTGCTGTGAACGAACTGAATCTGTCCGACGCCGGCGTCAGCGCGCAGTCTTCGCGGCAAGACGCTAAGACAAGCTTGCTGGCGGATTTGGCCTGCCGGATGCCCAAGGGCGCCTGGAAATACCTACTGGTGCTCAGCGACGCGGTGTTGATCCTGGCGGCGTTTGTGGCGGCGTATGCCATCCGCTATGAGCTGCAATGGTTCCGCGCCGTGGACCCGGTCTTTCAGGTGGATATCTGGGTCTATACGCCCTTCGCGCTGGCGATGATGGTGATATTGCCCATTTCGTTCCGATTCTCCGGCGTTTATCCCTATCGCCGCGGGCGCAGCCTGATCGAAGAAACCTACACCATTGCTACGGCCGTCACTGTGGGCGTGGTGGCGCTGATTACGGCCGGCCTCTTCTTCAGCCCGCTGCTCTACAGCCGCCTGATCTTCCTCTATTTCGCCTTCTTGGCGACGACGCTGCTCGGCCTGAGCCGCTTCGTGATCCAACTGCTGCGCGGGCATCTGCGCCAATATGGGGTGGGCGTCGAGCGCTTCGTGTTGGTGGGCGCGGGCGATGTGGGCCGCATGGTCATGCGCACCGTCGCCGCCCGGCCCGATTACGGCTACCAACTGATCGGTTTTGTCGACGATAACCCGGCCAAGGGCGCCACCGACATCGGCCCCTTCAAGGGCCTCGGCCCCGTAGACAACCTGCCGGATGTGTTGGACAGCCGGCAGGTCGACTCGATCATCATCTGCCTGCCCTGGCAAAGCCATCGCGTGATCCAGCGGCTGCTGCGCACTTGCGAGCAGCGCGGCGTGCGCGCCCAGGTCGTGCCCGACCTCTTCCAGTTGACCAAAAACCAGGTCCTCGTGGATGACCTCAACGGCATCCCGCTGATCAGCACGCGCGATGTGTCGATCCAGGGCTGGAATCTGATTCTCAAACGTGCGTCGGACTTGGCGTTCGGCTCTGTTGCGGCCGTCGTCAGCTTGCCGTTGACGCTGCTGATCGCCATCGCCATCAAGCTGGACACGCCCGGCCCGGTGCTCTATTCGCAGACGCGCATCGGCAAGAACGGCGTCCCCTTCCGCTGCTACAAATTCCGCTCGATGGTCGTGGGGGCGGACAGCATGCGTCCCGAACTGGCCGATATCAACGAGGCCACCGGTCCCCTTTTCAAGGTGCGCAACGATCCCCGCCGCACTGCCGTGGGGCGTTGGCTGCGCCGCTACAGCCTGGACGAACTGCCCCAACTCATCAACGTCATCCGCGGCGAGATGAGCCTGGTCGGCCCGCGACCCAACCTGCCGGAAGAAGCCGAGCAATATGAGGAATGGCACAAGCGACGATTGGCGGTCAGCCCCGGCATCACCGGCCTGTGGCAGGTCAGCGGGCGCAGCGATCTGACCTTTGACGAGATGGTCCTGCTTGACATCTACTACGTCGAGAACTGGAACATCGCCCTGGATATCAGCATCCTCTTGCGTTCGTTGCCTGCGGTCTTGCGCGGGCGCGGCGCCTACTAGCCCTTCTTTCCCCTCCGGCTCGAAACCTTCCTTTACATTGCATTTTTGGCGAAATCCTGTCGCCCCGATATAGTTGGAATTAGCAGTACAAACTAATCGGGGAGCGCATCCCATCCGCATGGTCATTTCGCCCGCTACGGCGCCAGCGATTCGAGAAGCCGCCCCATAAGATCAGACGCCTCTTGCGGCGGATGGAACCGCAGCCGAACGCGCCGCCTAGACAGGAATACCCGCATGGCGAGGATTGAGCCGCCCCGAACCCCGAACATTCCGCCGCATATCTTCCCGCTGCGCACGCGGCAGTTCCGCATACCGAGGTCGCTTTCGGCGCTGCGCCACCGCAATTACCGGCTCTTTATATTTGGGCAGCTCATCGCCACAGCCGGCACATGGATGCAGATTATCGCCCAAGGCTGGCTGGTCTATGAGATCAGCGGGTCGGAACTCGCTCTGGGCGTGGTTAGTTCGGCCTCGGCCATCCCCGTGTTGTTGATCTCGCCGTGGGGCGGCGTAATCGTCGACCGCGTGTCGAAACGCCACCTGTTGATGATCACCCAATCGTCGTCCATGCTCCTGGCCTTTACCCTGTCTGCGCTTGTCTTTACCGACGTGGTGCGCGTGTGGCATATCGTGTTGCTCGCCGTAGCGATGGGCGTGGTCAGTTCCTTCGACGGCCCCGCGCGCCAGGCGTTTGTTGTGGAGATGGTGGGGCACGAGGATCTGCCCAACGCTATTGCGCTGAACTCGATGACCTTCAACAGCGGGCGCATCGTCGGCCCGGCCATCGGCGGCGTGCTGCTCGTCACGCTTGGGGCGGCCTGGTGCTTTTTCCTCAACGGCGTGTCGATCATGGCGGTGATCATCAGCCTGCTCAACATGAACTTGCCTGTCTCCAACCGCAAGCGCGAGTCGAGGTCGGCGCGCCAGCAGTTGGCCAGCGGGCTGGTCTATGTGCAGCACGAGCCGGAACTGCGCGCCCTATTGCTGATGGCGCTGGTCTTCAGCACGTTCGGCACTTCGTATGCCACCATTCTGCCGGCTTTCGTGGACAAGGTATTGGCGCAGAGCGCTAGCGCCTACGGCACGATCAACGCCATCACCGGCATAGGCGCGGTGACGGCAGCTTTCCTCATCGCCCAGTTTGGCGAACGGATCCCGCGCGGGCGCGTGCTTACCGGCGCTATCCTCATATTTCCGGTCATTCTCGTCATATTCGCCCACACCAAGCCCTACGCTCTCTCGCTGACGCTGGCCTACGGACTGGGCGTTACCTTCATGCTGGTCTTTACGCTGCTCAACACGTTGTTGCAGACCAACCTGCGCGACGAACTGCGCGGGCGCGTGCTCAGCCTCTATACCCTCACCTTTTTCGGCTTTGCGCCATTCGGCAATCTGCTGGTGGGCAGCCTCTCCGAAGCAATTGGCATCAGTCCGACGTTGGCGATCAGCGCCTCGATCAGCTTCTTGCTGGCCGCGTTGATCCTGATCACGACGCCCGGCGTCCGCAGACTGATTTAGCGGCGCGGCTTTCCTCGCACACCGGCTATTGCTCCGCCCGCAGGTAGGACCCTTAGGCCAATCGCGCAGCGAAACGCGCGCTTTGCGACTAAAGTCCTATCCCTGCCGGCGCGTCAAGGCCTATCTTGGCGTCAGGACATCTGGCGGGCATAGAGGCCGCGCCTCTGTCCGCCGGCGGCGCAACAGGCTGAAGCAAGGAGAGCGCAAGATGAGAATTATGCAGTTGCTGAACGATCTGAAGTTTCAGGACGAGAATCCGGTGGCGGACCCTCTCTATGTCGACAAGGACGGCAGAATTCTGCGCTTCTGTTTGAAGCCGCAGCAGAGCATCGTCGAGCACAGCGTGCCCCATTCTCCGTTCTACGTGGTTGTGTTGAAGGGCCGCGGCGTTTTCACGGACGGCAGCGGGCGCGCTGAGACGATGGAGCCGAACTCGCTGATGGTTTTCGACCCCGACGAGAATCACACTGTGCGAGCGCTGGACGAGGAACTGGTTTTTGTGGGGTTCCTGCACGGCGCGCCGGGCATGCGCGAAGGGCGAGTCGGCGGGGAGTTGGGACGCGCCTAGCGCCGCGACAGCCTGTCGTTTGCGCCGCGCCGCCCGCAGGGCGTAAACTGGCGGTATATCCCCAACGCCACCCAGCGGGAGCGCGCCATGCTCAGGCTCTTTCTGCCCATCATTCTGCTGTTGTCCATCTTCATCGGCTCCGGCGACATCATTCACGCCTGCGTTCGCCAGGACGACGGCGCCGTGCGCATCGTCGCCGCGGGGACCGCTTGCCGGACGGGCGAAACCGCATTGGAGTGGGGCGTCGTCGGCATTCAGGGGCCTAAAGGCGATCCCGGCCCGCCGGGCGATCCCGGCCCGCCCGGCGTAGGCGACCTCGGCTGTGCGAACGGCCAGATTGCGCGTTGGGATGACGCGGCCGGCGTCTGGGTCTGCGCTGATGAAGTTGCGCTGCCCGCCTTTTACCTGGACCGGCTGCTGATGTCGACCCGCATTGCATTTACGAAGAACGTTGGCGACAACCTGGAAATCTGTACAATGGCCGCAGACGGGGCCATTGTGACGCAGCTCACTATCCAACTGGGGGACGACGACCAGCCGGCGTGGTCGCCTGACGGCAGTCGCATTGTCTTCGCCAGTGAGCGCGACGGCGACAGCGAGCTATTCGTCATGGGCGCTAACGGCGACAGCCCGGTTCAACTGACCGCTAACCAGGCGAGCGATACCGCCCCGGCCTGGTCGCCGGATGGCAGGCAGATCGCGTTCGCCAGCGACCGCGCCGGCAACCCGGAGATCTACGTGATGGATTATGCGGCGGGCTATGCGACAGATGCAGGCGGCGCTGCGGTCCGGCTTACGAATCACCCGGCCAAAGATAGCGACCCGGCCTGGTCGGCTGACTGCGCCCGGATCGCCTTCACCAGCCGGCGCGACGGCAACGACGAAATCTATGTCATGCAGGCGGACGGCGGCAGTCCCGTCAACCTCACCAACCACAGCGCGGACGACCGCGAGCCGACTTGGTCGCCGGCTGGCGGGCGCATTGCGTTTGTCAGCGACCGCAGCGGCGCGCCGGAACTGTACGTGATGGACGCGAACGGCGGCGGCGTAACCCGGCTGACCGACGACGGAGCCGCCAAGGGGTCGCCCTGTTGGTCGCCGGACGGTCGCAAGATCGTCTACGCGGCGCGCGCCGACGGCTACGACGCGATTTTCCTGATCGACGCCGGCGGCGGCAACCCAATCAACCTTTCCCGCAGCCCGAACAACAACACTTCTCCGGCGTGGTAGGCAGGCGTCAGGCGGATACGGCGACGGGCCTTCCTGTCTTGGCCGATTCCTCGATGGCATGGACGACGCGCACCTGGCGCAGGCCGTCTACGTGCGTGGGCAGCGGGCCGCGCTCGACCCAACTGGACGGCTGAAGCGCGTCTTCCAGGATGGCATCCAATATGGGCTCGACCAGCATCATGCCGGTCGCCCCGTCCGGCCCCTCGTGCTCTAGCGAGAGCGCGACCGAAGGGGCGTAGTAGTCGCCGGTCTGCGGGCGGTAGTGGCGGGCGGCGCGCAGGTAGACGCCCTGGCTGCCCAGCGCGTCGAGGTGGCGTTGCAGGTCCATACCGGCAGCGGCGTCGCCGAAGTTGGCGCGCCAACTTTCGCGCGTGCCGAAGCCGGGCCGCTTGTTGTAGATGAGGGTACCTCGCTCGCCGGAAATGCTGGTGTAGAACTCGACAATCTCGTCCATGTAGCGAATCCACTCGGCCTTGCAGCGCACCTTCAGCCCGCTGTCGAAGAGCAGGTAGGCGTCGTAGAGATCGGGCGTATGGCCCAGCACGACGTCTTGGCGGATGGCGAAGACCTCCGTGACCCGCGCCGGCGCAAACAGCCAGTGCATCAGGTCCACCACATGGCTGAGGAGGAAATGCGCGGTAGACGAACCGGCGGAGAACTCGGCGCTGCGCTCGCCCCACAGGCCGGTCGGCACGCTGATGTTGTCGTCTAGGCGGCTTTCGGCGTAGACGGGCTTGCCGATCAGTCCCTGCTGCACCACGTAATAGGCGGCCAAGTCCAGCGGCATGGCGCGGTTGGCGTAGTTGATGAAGAAGCGCGTGCCGCGCTGTTCTACGGCGTTATAGAGCGTTTCGGCGTCGGCCAGCGTGGTCGCCAGCGGTTTTTCCTGGATGACGGCGGGCACGCCCGCTTCGATAGCGGCCAGCGACGGCGCGACGTGCAGGTGGTCGGGCGTGGCGATCACGGCCAGGTCCAGCGTCTGTTCGGCGAGCATGGCGTGTGCGTCGTCGTAGGCGGCGGCGCCGATGGCCGCGGCCGCTTCGCCGGCGACGGCGCGACGGACGTCGCACACAGCCGCCACTTCGACGGCCGCGTGCCGCGTGAAGAGGTCAATGTACTGCCGGCCCAGGATGCCCAGGCCGATGATTCCCGCTTTGAGTTTGGTCGCCATAGTGCATTCCCCATTGTGTGTGGGCGTATGGATGTTCCGGCAAGGAGAGGCGCGACAAATCGATGGCGGCGGCGTACCGTATCTATATCTATAGAAAGGGCCAAGCGAAACGCCAGGCCGCGCGGCGGTTTATCGTTCCCGTTTCTGGCCGAAGGAGCGTCCGATCAGTCGCCGGATGTGGACAGACATGCAAAACGCGGTAAACTAGGCCCAGTATAGCACGATCCGATGTCTTTGTTTGACTTCACCCTTGACTCTATCTTTTCTCAATTAGCGTCTCTGAATTAGCGTCCGATTGATCTCAGCTATGACCAAGCGCATTCTCATCCTCATGAGCAAGACCGGCGGCGGGCATCGCGCCAGCGCCGAGGCGCTCAAAGCCGGCTTCGCCCAACTCTACGGCGACGCCTTCGAGGTTGAGATCATCGACTTGCTCATGGACTATCTGCCCTGGCCTGTGCGCGAACTGCCCAAGAGCTACAACTTCTTGGCCGGAACTACGCCCTGGCTATGGCGGCTGCTCTTCCAGGCTACGGACGAGCAGATCACCGCGGCGACGCTCAACCGCATGGCGGCGCGCGTGCTGGGCCAGAGCATCGCCCAGGCCTTCACCCGCTATCAGCCGGACCTGGTTATCTCGGTTCATCCGCTGGTGCAATACCTCTCGATGCGGGCGCTGAAGGTGATGCGGCTGCGCATTCCGTTTGTCACCGTCGTCACCGACTTGGCGACCGTCCATCCGGCTTGGTTCCATCCCAGGGCGGACCTGTGTTTCATTCCCAGCCAGGAAGCCTATGCCGCGGCGCGCAAAGCGCGGCTCACGCCGGAGCAGATCCGTCTCTACGGTCTGCCGATCCGGCCCATGTTCGCCGCGCCGCCCCAGCGCGGCCCCGAACTGCGCGCCCGCCTACAGATGGACCCGGACCTGCCCGCGGCGCTGCTGGTCGGCGGCGGCGAAGGCATCGGCAAGGTCGCGTCCATCTCGTACGCCCTCGACGCCCATCTGCACGAGAACGGCAAGCCGCTCGGTCAACTGGTGATCATCTGCGGCAGCAACCGCAAGCTCTACGACGAGATGTCGGCGCGCAAATGGTCGGTTCCGGTGCGCATCTTGGGCTATGTGGACAACATGGCCGAGTGGATGACGGCCTGCGACTGTATCGTGACCAAGGCCGGGCCGGGCACCATCGCCGAAGCGCTCACCTGCGGGCTGCCCATGATGCTCAGCGGCTTCATCCCCGGCCAAGAAGAGGGCAACGTGCCCTATGTCATCAACCACCAGGTTGGCGCCTATCGCCCGGAGCCGGAGGATATCGCCCGCCTGGTTACGCGCTGGTTTGGCCCGGAGCAGGCCGAGCTGGCGCGCATGGCCGCCAACGCGCGACAACTCGGCAACCCGCGCGCCACCTTCCACATTGTCGAAGACATCGCCGGTCTGCTCGGCGATGTTCCGCCGTCACTTACAACGTAGGAGAGTTTCCATGACCCGCTGGACCGCCGAACAGGCCAACGCCTGGTACGCCGCGCAGCCGTGGCCGGTCGGCTGTAACTTCATCCCCAGCAACGCCATCAACCAGCTTGAGATGTGGCAGGCCGAGACGTTCGACCCGGCGACCATCGACCGCGAGCTGGGCTGGGCCGAGGAACTCGGCTTCAACACCCTGCGTGTCTATCTGCACGACCTGCTCTATGCCGCCGACGCCGACGGCTTTCTGGGCCGCATCGACCGTTTCCTCGACCTGGCGGGCGCACATGGCATTCGTCCGGCCCTTGTCCTTTTCGACGACTGCTGGAACGCGGACGCCAAGCTCGGCCCGCAGCCCGCGCCCAAGCCGGGCATCCACAATTCCGGCTGGGTGCAAAGCCCCGGCGTGCGCATCGTCAACGACCCCGCGCTGTGGACCGGGCTGGACGCCTACGTGCAGGGCGTGATCGGGGCCTTCGCCCAGGATGAGCGCATTCTCTTCTGGGACCTGTACAACGAGCCCGGCAACAACCAACAGGGCGCGCGGTCGCTGCCTCTGCTCAAGCAGACCTTCGCCTGGGCGCGGGAGGCGTCGCCCAGCCAGCCGCTTACCGCCGGCATCTGGTTCGACAACGAGGAACTCAACGCCTTCCAACTGGCGGCTTCCGACATCATCACCTTCCACAACTACAACGACGCCGCGGACTTGCAGCGCCAGATCGACGCGCTGCGTGCGCAGGACCGCCCGCTGATCTGCACCGAATGGCTGCGCCGCGGTCACAGCGAGGCGGCGGAGTGCCTGCCGGTCTTCCACAAAGAGCGGGTGGGCTGCATCAACTGGGGGCTGGTCAGCGGCAAGACGCAGACCATTTTCGCCTGGGACACGCCCACCGACGGCACAGAGCCGGCGCTGTGGTTCCACGACCTGCTGCGCCAGGACGGTACGCCTTTCAACCCGGCTGAGATCGAGACTTTCAAGCGCTACACGCGGCAGGCGACGCCATGACCATCTCCGGCGCATGTTTGGCGACGGGGCGCGACGCGGGCGGGGCGGCATGAGCGCCGCCACGCCTGTCGCCGCCGCGCTGGATGCGGCCAATATCCCCTATCGCCTCTTTGTCCACGCCGGCCCGGTCCGCTCGTTGGAGCAGGCTGCGGCGGAGCGCGGGCAGACGCCGGATCAGGTGGTGCGCAGCATCGTCTTTCGCCTGGCCGCGGGCGAGTTCGTGATGGCGCTGTGCGCGGGCGCGCGGCAGATCTCGTGGCCCGCGCTGCGCCGGCATCTGGGGGTCTCGCGTGTGACGATGGCGAGCCGCGAAGAGGTGCGTGAGGTTACCGGCTATGAACTGGGCGCGGTGGCGCCCTTCGGCCTGCCCGCGCCCATGCGCGTGCTTGTCGACGAAAGCGTGTTGGCCTCGGAGGAGATTTCGCTGGGGTCGGGCGTGCGCGGGACAGCCGTAATCATGCGCCGCGACGACCTGCTCGCCGCGCTGGGCGACGCGCCGGTTCTGCGGCTGAGCGAGGGAGCACAGGAGAATGACCTATCTTGATGCAGCCTACCAGATTCTCGGTGCGGAAGGGAGGCCTCTCCACTATCAGGAGATAACCAAATTGGCTTTGGAGCAGGGCTTGATCTCCCCTACGGGCCTGACTCCGGATGCCACAATGGGCTCGCGCCTCTACACGGACACCAAGCAAGAGGGTTCCTTGTTCGTGCGCACGGATCGGGGCGTATTTGATCTGGCGAAGCGTCAGCCAAGGGGAATTGACGCACAGATTCGTGAGATCAACGCAACGACTCGCGCCCAGTTAGACGATCTCCTGCACGCTATGCCGCCAGACCGATTTGAGACAATGATCTATGAATTGTTGATTCAAATGGGGTTTGACGAAAGCACGCTTCTTGTAACCCCATATCATGGAGATGGCGGCATTGACGTGACGGGGGTCTTGCGCTCCGCCGGCCTCACGGATGTCAACGCCGCCGTTCAGGTGAAGCGCTGGAAAAGAAACGTCGGCGCACCTACGGTAACGCAATTGCGAGGATCGTTGCAGGTGCATCAGCAAGGCATCATCATCACGACCAGCGATTTCACAAACAGCGCACGTGAGGAAGCTACAGCCTCAGGCAAGACGCGCATCAGTTTGATCAATGGAGACAGCCTGCTTGACCTCCTTTTTAAGCATAAGGTGGGCGTGCAGGAGAGAACATTCACGGTGATGAGCATCGACGAGGACTGGTGGGGAGAACTGCTTATCCCGACGGCAGAACGTATAGCACCAGAGCCTGTTCATATCCATACACCTATTGGACCGACGAATCGTAAGCCCAAGGGGTTCACCCTGTTCGGTCAGTCCTTCGAAGCGCATAGTTGGAAAAGCATCCTTGTTCAGGTTGCAGCGCTTCTAGCGGAGCGTCGTCCCGCTGATTTCCGCGAGAAGGCTTTCGCCTTTGGAGGCAGAACGCGCCAGTATATTGCCTCTAGCGGAGAGGGGATGACCTCACCGGCGCCGATACCCGGCGTCGATCTGTGGATCGAGACAAATTTCAGCGCGAAAGACATTCTCGCTCATGTCGAAACGCTGTTGTCGGCATTCGGGTATGCTTCGGATGTTTTCGCAGTCTCCTATCGAGAGTGATCACGCACAGTCAAGAGAGGACAGGACATGACAATCCGTGGGCATATCAGTGTAGATTCCGACCTTGCCAGCCCCGACCTGTCCGGCGGGAAGCCGTGGACCAGCGACGCGCCGGTGCGCAGCACGCAGGTTTCGCTGCCGCCGGGCATGGTCAACTTCGGCATCGGCCAGCCAGACTTCAACCTCCTGCCCCTGGACCTCATGCGCCGGGCCGCGGAACACCGGCTGGCGCAGGGCAACCCTTATCTGCTCAACTACGGCGCCGAGCAGGGCGACGGCTATTTCCGCCTGGCGCTGGCGAGCTTTCTCGCCGCGAAGTACCGCCAAGCGGTCGACGCCGAACGCCTGCTCGTCACCGGCGGCGCCTCGCAAGCGCTGGACCTGATCTGCACGCTCTTTGCGCGCAACGGCGATGTCATCTTCGCAGAGGAGCCTTCCTACTTCTTGGCCCTGCGCATCTTCGCCGACCACGGGCTGCGCGTGATCTCCTTGCCCGCCGACGATGAGGGGCTAGTCATCGACGCCCTGGAAGAGGCCCTGACGCAGCACCAGCCCGCCTTTCTCTACACCATCCCCACCTTCCAGAACCCCACCGGCGTGACCTTGCCGGAGAGCCGGCGCGTGCGGCTGGCCGAACTGAGCCGGCGGCATAACCTGTTGGTCGTGGCGGACGAGGTTTACCATCTGCTCGACTACGGCGCGATCCCGCCCGCGCCCCTGGCGCTGTATGCGGACGACGCCAATATCCTGTCGCTTGGCTCCTTTTCCAAGATTCTGGCCCCCGGCCTGCGCCTGGGCTGGATCCACGGCGCGCCCGCCCTGGCGGAGAAAATCGCGCTGTGCGGCCTGACCGACAGCGGCGGCAGCCTCAACCACTTCACCTCCGGCTTGGTGCGCTCCTTGCTGGAGCTTGACCTGCTGGGGCCGTATGTGGAGGGGCTGAAGACGGTCTATGCGGGCCGCGCCCAGGCCCTCGGCGCGGCGCTGCGCCGCGAACTGCCTGAGGCGCGCTTCGACGATGCGCAGGGCGGCTTTTTCCTGTGGCTCACGCTGCCCGAAGGCGTCGATGCGCCCGACTTGCTGGATACGGCGCAGCGCTATCAGGTCGGCTTCCAGCCCGGCGTGAGCTTCTCCAGCCAGGGCGGGATGCGCCGCGCCATGCGCCTGAGCTTTGCGTTCCACGACATCCCCGCGCTGGAGCTTGGCGTCCAGCGTCTGCGCCAGGCGCTCGACGATTATCTCGGCAATAGATAGCACGACATCCACAAAGCGTTTAGAGACGAATTCGATCAATTCGTAAAATTCACGGCGAACCTCTGCGGTTAATTTACATCGCCGGGCTTCAGTGCTCTGGGAACTCGGTTTCTGTCATTCTGACGACCGGAGGGAGGAAGAATCTATTCGTCCGCTACACAGGGATTCTTCGCCTTCGCTCAGAATGACAACTGCACAAATCACGTTAACGTACAGGGCTTCTCAAAAGTCAGGGTGAAGAGCGGATCAGGGCGAGGGCCTGATCCG
>CAZYSJ010000092.1:6429-18870 GCA_964649875.1 uncultured Caldilineaceae bacterium | reverse complement strand
GCCAGGCCGAGGCCGAACGCGAAAAGCGGGCCAAGATCATCCATGCCGAAGGCGAATACGAGGCCGCCACCCAGTTGGCCGAGGCGGCGCACATCATGACGACGGGGCCGGGCGCACTGCAACTGCGCTTCCTGCAAACGCTGCGCGAGATCGGCGCGGAAAACAGCAGCACCATCGTCTTCCCGCTGCCCATCGAGTTCTTCCGCGGCATGCTGGGCGGCGGGGGAACGCCGCCGGCTAACGCGCCGCAAGAAAATGCAACGCATAACGAAGCCGATGATGCAGACGATGATGCAGCTGGCGAAACAGACTATGACGCAGACCGCAACGCACCGTCCTAAGGACATCGCCGTCGATCGCGCGGCGGGCGAAGTCCGGATCACCTGGGCCGACGGGCATGTGAGCGCCTACTCGCTGCGCTGGCTGCGCGCCAACTGCCCGTGCGCCTCCTGCCGCGAGGAGCGGCGCGAAGCCGCCCTGCGCACCGAGAGCCTGAGCCTGTCTGCGCAGCCCCCGCCCAGCACGGAAGTCGCCGGCGCCGAGTTGATCGGCAACTACGCCGTGCGCTTCGAATGGGCGGACGGTCATGCTTCGGGCATCTATACCTTTGCCGCGCTGCGCGCCTGTTGCCCTTGCGAACAGTGCAACCCCAATGGTCCGCCCCCGCTGCTGGACGACTAGTGCGTAAAACGGCGAACGGCGCACCGTCTGACCGGTACGGGTGCGGGGGCTTATCAACTGATCTAGACATGAGGAACTCATCATGGGCACGTCGCTAACCATCTTCCGATTTCGCGGCATCAGCGTGCGGGTACACTGGTCGTTCCTGCTGATTCTGGCTTATGGGGCCTTCGTCTACAGCGCCAGCGCGTCGGCGCCTCTGCTCGGCGCGCTCTACGGCGTGATCACCATCGTGCTGCTCTTCGTCTGCGTTACGCTGCACGAATTCGGGCACGCCCTGGTTGCCAGACACTACGGCATCGGCGTACGCGACATCACGTTGCTGCCCATTGGCGGCGTGGCAAATTTACAGCGGCTGCCCGAAAACCCAGGACAAGAACTGCTCATCGCCATCGCCGGCCCGCTGGTCAACTTTGCCTTGGCGCTGCTTCTTCTGCCCTTCACGCTGCTCGCAATTGGCTGGGAGATGCGCACCGGCTCGATGCAGCCGGGCTTCATGCAAATTTTGCAGAACCTGCAAACGCCGGGTTTCGGCAACCTGTTGCTGTACCTGTTGACCACCAACATCTTGCTGGGCGTCTTCAACCTGCTGCCCGCTTTCCCCATGGACGGCGGACGCATCCTGCGCGCGCTGCTGGCAATGGCGATGAACTATGTGCAGGCCACGCGCATTGCCGTGCTGGTGGGCCGCATGATGGCGGTGCTGTTGGCGATGTGGGGCATCTTCCTGTGGACAGCCGGCGGCGGCGGCATCATCCTGCTGCTGATCGCCTTCTTCGTCTACGTAGGCGGCGGCGCCGAACGCGAAGCCGTCGAAAGCCGCGCGGTGCTGCGCCATCATCAGGCCAGCGAAGCCCTGCCAACCGACGCCGTCAACCTCTACGCCAGCGAAGAATTGAGCCGGGCCGTCGATCTGATCATGAACAGCTATCAGACCGATTTCGCCGTCTTCGACCTGAGCGGCTCCTTCATCGGCGTGCTGACGCGGGCGCGCTTGATCCATGCCCTGCGTGAGCAAGGCACAGATGCTCGCGTGGTAGACGTGATGCTGCCCGCCGCCGAGATCCCCGTCTGCGCGCCGGATACCAGCCTGGCCGACGTGTGGGAAAAGATGACGACGAGCGGAAAACGCGTCGCCGCCGTCTTCGATGGCCGCCAGTTTCTCGGTCTGATCACGCTCGAAGACATAGCCGAAGTTCTTCATGTGCTGGCCGCCGCCATGCAAGGACGAGGCCGCGGCGACGCCGGCGCAGCCGGCCAACAGGTCCACGAGTCAGCGCAAGATGCCTGAGTTCGATACGCCTTCCGGCCCGATTTATTACGACATCATCGGGCCGGACGAGCCAAACGCCGCCGGGTGGGTGACGCTGCTCCACAATTTCATGAGCACCGGCGCGGCGGCCTGGGGACCGATTGTCGAGCGATTGGCGGAGCGCTGGCGGGTGTTGCTGCCCGACTTGCCCGGCCACGGTCGTTCGATCGGGCATCCGCCGGCCTTCCGCCACCCGGAAATGGCCCGCCAACTTGCCGGCCTCATGCAGGCGACCGGCGCCGACCGCGGCCACCTGGCGGGATGCAGTTCGGGCGGCATGTTGGCGCAACTCATACTGCATCACCGTCTCGTACAGCCCGCCACGCTGACATTGGTCAGTACGACCTATAGCGTCAACCCGCAGACGACGGGCGTGACGACCAGTTTGAACCCGAAGGACTTTCGCGCCAGCCGCAACTGGCTGGAAGGAACGGCGCGGCTGCACGATCCGTATCGCTATGACGGCTACTTCGAAGACGTCCTGCTCAACGGGTTCCGACGTCTGCGCCCTGAGGATGTCGTCGATCTGCCATTGGACTCGCTGCGCGAGTGGACCGTGCCCGTCTGCCTGATCCACGGAGAGGACGACGAGATTTTTCCGGTAGAGATTGCCAAAGCGATGGCCGCCGCGCTGCCGGATGTCGAACTGCACATCGCCCCCGGCCAGACGCACGCCCTGATCTTCCGCCAAGCCTGGTTCGTGCGCGACCGCTTGGCGGACTTTCTGGACCGTCATTCGTCCGGCCCGGCCTAAATTTCACACCAAATATGGAAACGATAGAACCATGATGATCACACAGCACCCTCTCAAAATCGCGCCTTCTATCCTGGCCGCCGATTTCGGCCATCTGGCCGACGAGGTTCGCACGGCGGAGCAGGGCGGCGCGGACTATATTCACCTGGATATCATGGATGGGCGGTTTGTGCCGAACATCAGCTTTGGCCCGATGATCGTGGCCGCCGTGCGGCAGGTAACCGAATTGCCGCTCGACGTCCACCTGATGATCGAAGAGCCGGAGCGCTATGTGGAAGCCTTCGTCGAGGCGGGGGCCAACATTTTGACGGTGCACGCAGAGGCGTGCGTCCACCTGCATCGCACAGTGCAACGCATCACTGAACTGGGTTGCCGCGCCGGCGTCGCCCTCAACCCGTCTACGCCGATCGAAGCCGCACGCGAGATCCTGCCCTTTGTGGACATGATACTGATAATGACCGTGAACCCGGGCTTCGGCGCACAGCGCTTTATCGAGACAAGCACCAGCAAGATGCGCCGCATGCGCAAAATGCAGGCGGAGTTAAATCCCATCTGCGAACTAGAGGTGGACGGCGGCATCTACGCCAGCAACATCGACGATGTCGTGCGCAACGGCGCCAACGTGATTGTAGTCGGAACCGCCGTGTTCAACGGACAGGCGACGGCGAAGGAGAATATCGCCGAACTGCGCCGTGCTGCCGGCGGCGCCATATGGCGGCAGGCCTAGCAGAGGCCGTCAGGGCGCGAGCAGCAAGGCGACCGTGGCGATAAAGGGCAGCACAAAAAGCAAGCTGTCGAGGCGGTCGAGGATGCCCCCGTGTCCGGGGATCAGGTGGCCGGTATCTTTGACGCCGAACTGCCGTTTAAGCATGCTGATCGAGAGATCGCCGAGCAGCCCAAGCACGCCGCAAGCGGCGCCAATCAGCGCAGCCGGCCCCGCCTCATCGGGCAGCGGCGTCAGCGACACGACGGCTGCACCGGCAATGGCCGCGCCGATCCACCCGGCGATGGTGCCTTCCCACGTTTTCTTGGGGCTGATGCGCGGCCACAGCTTGTGTCGACCCCACGTCACGCCTACAAAATAAGCTGCCGTGTCATTCGTCCACGCCACGACAAGGCCATAGAGCAACCACCACAGGCCTTCAGGCAATTGGCGCAAAGCGAGCGTCTGACCGGTGGCGATGCCGAGGTAGATAGCCCCCACGCTGGTCGACATCCATCTGCCGGCCGGGTTTTCCTTGATGCGCAGCGCGTCGGTCACGCTGATGAGCAGACCGGCCACCAACACCGGCGCCAAGGGAAAAAGATCGGGCCGCCAGCCGTTGAGCGCCAACATGCTCAGCCACGCGATCCCCAGCCAGCGATTGGGGTGAAAGCCGCCGATCTCCATGAGGTGGAAAAGCTCCAGACCGGCGATAATCGCTACCGCCATGAACAACGCGGTACACCACACTCCCCCCACCCAAATGGGGAGCAGTACAAAAGGCAGCGCGACTAGAGCGGTGATGATACGCGTTTTCATGACGGATGGCGGACGAACGAGTCAGCTCTGGAGCACGCGGCCGAAACGTCGCTCGCGCGCCGCATATTCGACGAGCGCCTTGCGCAGTTCGGCTTCGTCAAAGTCCGGCCAAAAAGTGGGCGTGGTATAGTACTCGGCGTAGGCGGCCTGCCAGATCAGGAAATTGCTGAGACGCCATTCCCCGCCGGTGCGGATGATCAAGTCCGGGTCCGGCAAATCGCACGTATAGAGGTACCGGCTAAATAGATCCTCGGTCAGATCGTCGGGGTTGATGCCGTCGCTGATGATGTGGCGAACGGCGTCGAGAATTTCGGCGCGACCGCCATAGTTAAAGGCGACATTGAGAATGATTCGGTCGTTATGTTGAGTCACTTCGAGGGCATGGCGGATCTGATCCTGGAGTTCGGGGTTGATGCCGGCGAGGCGGCCGCTGTGGCGGATCTGTACGCCGTTCCGGTTCAGTTCATTGAGCTGGCGCCGAATGGTCAACCCCAAGAGGCGCATCAGACCCCGCACCTCCTCGGGCGGCCGGCCCCAGTTCTCCGTCGAGAAAGCGTAAAGCGTCAGCACTTTGATGCCATGCTCCACGCTGGATTCTAAAATACGCCGGATATTGTCGACGCCGGCCTGATGACCGGCCAGCCGGGGCAGACCGCGCTGCTGCGCCCAACGCCCGTTACCGTCCATGATAATGCCGACGTGATAGGGCGCGCCGCTTGCCGTCTCGTCTTTCTGATTCGATTGGCTATCCATATCGTTCCTTCTCGCTGACCCCTAAGGCCCCCAACCGGCGAGTTGCCGCCGCTTACAGCCGCTGAGGCGGCCTGCCATAGGTGCAGCGACGAAAAAGAAGGGTGAGCCGTCACCCACCCCCCTCCTGCAAGCGCGAAACTGCCGTCTAGTATACGACCGGTAACTGGCCGGATCGAGCCGACTGCTCGCGCCGGCCTAGATTGTCATGATCTCTTCATCCTTCTCGCGCGCGATCTCGTCGACGCGCTTGATGAAGTCGTTCGTCTTTTCCTGAACGCGATCTTGGCCGCGATGCAGGTCGTCTTCGGAGATGATGCTTTCCTTCTCCAGCTCGCGCAAGTCATGAATGGCATCGCGCCGGATGTTGCGCACGGCGACCCTGGCTTCTTCGGCTCGTCTTGCCACCTGCTTGGTCAGATCGCGCCGGCGCTCTTCGGTCAGGGAAGGGATAACCAGGCGAATCTGCTGGCCGTCGTTATTGGGCGTCAGGCCGATATCGGACTTGGCAATAGCCTTTGAGATGGCGCCGATGTCCGACGCGCTGTAAGGCCGGATGAGCAGAACCTGGGCTTCGGGGACGGAGATAGTCGCCAACTGCTGGAGAGGCGTCGGCATGTTGTAGTAGTCCACCATCAGGCGTTCTACCAAGGCGGGCGAAGCGCGGCCCGTGCGGATCGTTTTCAGATCCTGCTGCAAGGCCTCAACGGCCTTCTCCATACGGTCGTCGGCATCTGACAATACATCTTCGATCATGACATTTCCTCCTGGCGGCTATGTCTTGCAAGCCCGAAACTGCGACGGGTATCTGCTCAGGACGCTCCCCGCCTCCACGGGCTAAGCTCTCAAGTGGTATACGTTGATTCGCTCTCCAGGGTTTCTTCTATGTATTGTATCAAAGCCCGCGCCGACAAGAAAAACAGCGCGGCGGACGGGACTGAGGCCCCAAGCCGCCGCGGCCGCCTACGCCGAGATAAACGTGCCGACCGGCTCGCCGGTCACCACTTTGTGCAATGAGCCTTCGTGCCACAAGTTGATCACGTAGACGGGCAGATCGTTGTCCATGCACATCGCCATGGCCGTGCTGTCCATGACGCCGACACGCATGTTGAGTGCGTCGATGTAAGTGAGATGCTCAAAACGGCGGGCGTTGGCGTTGATCTTGGGGTCGCTGTCATAGACGGCATCCACCTTCGTCGCCTTGACCAATGCCTCGGCGTCGATTTCCATGGCGCGCAGCGAAGCGGCGGTATCGGTTGTGAAGTAGGGGTTGCCGGTGCCCGCGCCGAAGATCACGACGCGCCCTTTTTCCAAATGGCGGACGGCGCGACGCTGGATGTAGGGCTCCGCCACGGCGCGCACCTCGATGCCGGTCATCACGCGGGTGGGGATGCCTTGACGCTCCAACGCATCTTGCAACGCCAAGGAGTTCATCACGGTGGCAAGCATGCCCATATGGTCGGCGGTAACGCGCTCCATGCCGTGATCAAGCCCGTCCTCTTTGCCGCGCCAGATGTTGCCGCCGCCGATGACGATGGCGATCTGGACGCCCAAATTGAGCACCGCAACGATCTTCTGGGCCAAGTCTTCGGCCTGATGCGGATTGATGCCGAATCCGCCTTCGCCGGCGAGCGCTTCGCCGCCCAGCTTGAGCAAGATGCGTCTATACTTCAGTTCTGCCATTGGATCACTCCTGGTGTCTGCACAGATCTCAGCCCGCCGTCCGAGCGCGGCGCTACAGAACTCCTCGCCGGACAAACAAATGCCCAGCCGGCGCCGGCTGGGCATTTATCCTATTCACCCTCGCCCACTTCTATGCGGGAAAACCGTCCGATGCGAATGTTTTCGCCCAGCGCAGCAATGCTCGCCACGATCAGGTCTTGGATCGACCGGTCGGTCTCCTTGATGAAGGGCTGTTCGAGCAGGCAGACTTCGCCAAACCATTTGTCCAGCTTGCCCTCGACGATCTTATCGACAATCTGTGCGGGCTTGCCGCTGTCGGCCATCTGCTCGCGGTAGACGTTCTTCTCTTGCTCGATCACGTCCGCCGGCACATCTTCTCTAGAAACGTAAGCGGGACGCGACGCCACAATCTGCATGGCAAGGTCTTTGGCAAGCTGTTGGAACTGCTCGGTGCGCGCCACGAAATCCGATTCGCAGTTCAACTCGACCATGCTGGCGACTTTGGCGCCGGGATGGACGTAGTAGCCGACAATGCCTTCGTTGGTGGTGCGGCTCGACTTCTTGGCCGCGGTGGACAGGCCCTTGATGCGCAGATGCTCGACGGCGGCCTCGAAATCGCCGTTTGCCTCTGCAAGCGCCTTCTTACAATCCAACACGCCGGCGCCGGTCGCCTCGCGTAATTCCTTGACCATTTGCGCAGTTATTTCAGCCATTTGCTTCTCCCAATTGGATGAGTTCGTATTCTACAAGCGTACCGGTCATGCGCCAGGCGCTGCGCTAGTCCCGCTCGTCGTCATCGTCGTCATCGTCGTCATCGTCGTCGTCATCGTCGTCATCGTCATCGTCGTCATCGTCGTCGTCATCATGGCGGGCGGCCTCGATGGATTCGTCTTCTTGCTCTTCCTCGAAATCCTCGCCTTCGCCTTCACCCTCGTCTTCGGCGACGTCTTCGATATCTTCGTACTGCTCATCTTCGTCGTATTCGTCGTATTCGTCTTCGTCCACGACTTGCAGCTTGGCCAACGTGCTCGGGCCGAGGTACTGCTCCATCTCGGCCAGTTCGGCGTCGGTGACCTGACCCGTATCCGCCATTTCCACCTCGCGAATGCGCATACCCTCTTCGGCGGCATTGGCGATTAGCGAAACGATCAGCTTGACGGATCGGATCGCGTCGTCGTTGCTGGGGATCACATAATCGATGGGGTCGGGGTCGGCATTGGTGTCGACCATGCCCAGAATAGGAATGTGCAGCTTGTTGGCCTCGTTGACGGCCAGATCCTCCAGATGCGTGTCGACCACAAAGAGCAGGTCGGGCAGGCGCGTCATGGTCTTGAGGCCGCCGATGCGCCGGTTGAGTTTCTCGATCTCGCGCGTGATGGCGAGCTGTTCTTTCTTGGAAAGATTGCGAAACTCGCCGGCGTCGTAGCGTCGTTCCAGGCGCAACAGATAGTCGATGCGCTGCTTAATGGTGGTCCAGTTGGTGAGGGTGCCGCCTAGCCAACGCTGGTTGACATAGGGCATGCGGCAGCGATCCGCTTCCTGCTGGACGGTCGCCTGCGCCTGACGCTTGGTGCCGACGAAGAGGACGGAGCCGCCCTTCGCTACGAGGTCTTGCACCATTTCGGAAAAGGTATTGATCCGCACCATGGTCTGCTGCAGATCGATGATGTGGATCTTGCTGCGCTCCGTGAAAATGAACGGGCGCATCTTGGGGTTCCAACGCTGGGTGCGGTGGCCAAAGTGCACGCCTGCTTCCAGCAAGGCCTTCATGCTGACTACGGACATGAGCTATTCTCCTTTTGGGTTATTCATCCGCCTTGTTCACCCCGTCCAACCGACCGCTTCTTACGAAACGGCACCCGGCGTCCGGTCCCAAGGCGTGCCAAATAGAACGCGCGGCGCTCCAAACGCGCCAAGTGTGTATCCTATCACACAGGGGACGGTACTTTCAAATTCGAGAGGCGCGCTCAGACGTTATGCTTCTTGCCGCTTATAGTCGATGAAGCGATAGCCCAGACCGCGCTCGGTGAAGATGTAGCGGGGATTGGCCGGGTCCGGCTCGATCTTCTTGCGCAAGTAGGTGATATACAGCCGCAACAAGTGGTTATCGTTGATGTATTCGTGACCCCACACCTTGGTGAGCAGCGTTTCGTGGGGCACTACCCAGCCTGCGTTCTGGATGAGGTGATAGAGCAAGCGGTATTCGGTGGGCCGCAGGTTGATGCGCTCGCCGTCCACAATCACGTCGCGGCGCTGCAAGTCCACTTCCAGCCGGTCGTCGATCTTGATGATCTGGGCGTCGGGCCGGCCCGGCTGCTCGAAGCGACGCAACACGGCGCGGATGCGGCTGGACAGTTCGCGCGGGCTGAAGGGCTTGGTCACATAGTCGTCCGCACCCAAGTCCAGCCCCTTGATGCGGTCTTCTTCATCCGAGCGCACAGTCAGCATGATCACGGCTGCGTCGCTGATGGCGCGCAGGCGTTTCAGCGTCTCGAAACCGTCCATGCCCGGCATCTCGACGTCCATCAGCACCAAGTCCGGGTTATAATCCCGCACCTTCTGAAGGGCTTCCATGCCGTCGTTGGCTTCGAGCGTAATGTAGCCTTCCAGGTCCAAGTTCATCTTGACGAATCGCACCATGCGCGGCTCGTCGTCGACCACGAGTATGCGTTTCTTCGGTTGGTCAGACATAGCGGTCATGCCTCAGGCATTGGGCGTCGTGCGCCAGGTGTGATGCGTGATGCATCATGCGTGATTCATCATCCGTCAGTATACCACACAGCCTCGAGAGTGTAGCATCTTTGGCCGCTTACTTAGGCCAGCGCCGCCGCTATCTCGGAACGCACCCATTCGTCAGATTCCCGATCCAGCGCATCGGCTAACGCGCGGGCGGCCCCGGCATGGCCGTGCCGTGCGACAATCTGGCCCAGCGCCCAGGCCGCGTGGCCGCGGGCCAACGCGGCGCTGTCGTGCAACGCGCTCCGCAACGCCGGCAGAGCGCTAGGGTCAGCCCAGTTGCCCAGGGCGATGCAGACGTTGCGCAACATGCCGCTGCGCTTGGCGCGGCGCACGGGCGAGCGACGGAACCGCTCGCGAAATGCCTGCTCATCCAGCCAATAGGGCGTCGCCGGCGCAAAGCCCTCCAACAGCGGCGGCGCCACGCGATCGGAGCGGGCATGCAATCCCTCCAGCAGCGGCGTGCGCTGCGCAAGACGCCGGTTCCAGGGGCACACTTCCTGGCAGATGTCGCAGCCGAAGATGCGGTTGCCGAAGTGCGGGCGCAGGTCGCGCGGCACAGGCTGCCGCGCCTCGATGGTCCAGTATGAGATGCAGCGCTGCGGGTCGAGGTGATACGGCCCGACAAAGGCGCGGGTGGGGCAGGCGGACAGACAGCGCGTGCAGCGCCCGCATGCGCCGCTCCGCGTCGCCGCATCCGGGCCGGCATCATCCGCCGGCAATTCCCACGCCCCATAAGCGCCGTCCCACGGCAGACCGTCTAACACAGCCTGGGCGGAGACGGAGCCGGGCGCGGTCGCAATGGGCGGCGCGGAGGTCAGCGCTTCGGGCACAAGCGCCGTCGCCAGCAGCAGCCAGCTGCCCGTCGCCGGGTCGATGGTGCAGCAGTTCTTGCCGGTGAAGCCGATCCCGGCGGCGTGCGCCCAGTCGCGTTCGAGCACCGGGCCGGTGTCGACCAGACATTTGCCCGGCGTACTGCGACCGGTGCGGCTGCGGATGAAGCCGTCCAGATCGTAGAGCAGGGGCCGTATGATCTCGTGGTAGTCGTCTCCCCAGGCGTAGGAGGCAATGAGGCCGCGGCTTGGATCGTCGCGCAGCGCAGGCGGCAGATCGAATTGATGATAGTCGACGGCTAACACGATCAACGAGCGAAACGGTCCCGCCTCGCCCTCCGCCAACAGCTCAGGCCGCCGTCGCTTGGCCGCGTGGCGCGCCAGATAGCTCATCTCCCCGGCGCGATCCGCGGCCAGCCAGGCGTCGAAGAAATCGGCATGCGGCGCCTGGCCCACCGGCAAGATGCGACAGCGGTCGAAGCCCAGGCGCCGCGCATAGCGGACAACAGCCGCGGCGAGGTCTTCAGGGCGTCCCGTGGGCGAAGCTTGGCGCGGGAACGAATCGGCAGGCGTCATGGCGACAGTGTATCATCCGCGCCGTGCCTGCGTCTATGCGGGCTGCCTGGGGAGCGCATTGGTTTCGACTGCCCCTGGGCGTGAAAATGGCTGTTGCCAGGCGCGAAAAAACTGTGCTACACTGAGAACGTTCAGGTGAACATCGCCGCTGACACCGCCTATGCGCAACCTCCGCGGGTCCCAAATCCCTTACGCGGCGCCGGCATTGCGCTCATCCACGCGGCCGGTTGTGCATCTCCCCATCCTGACATGAATACCCGGTGCAGTCTCTCAGCCCGCGTACCGGCGCGAGCGACATCGGTTTGTGGAGGGCGTAGTTTGTGGGGACAAGAAAGGGGACACAATGAACCGGTTTACATCTCGAAAGCTTGCAATTGCCTTGGCGATTGCGCTGGTGTTCGGACTGGCGGCGGCGATGATGCCTGCCGCCGCACAGGCTGCCGGCCCCGGCAGGCCGCACTACTATCAGCATCCGCAATACACGTACAACAGCGGCGGCAGCGCACGCTGGTCCACGCCTAAGCCGCCGAAGATCATCGCGCGCGACAACGGCGGAGACTGCGACTGGTGGTATTACGTGCGCACCAAGCACGGCTACAAGCGGGTCTACAACACGTGCTGCCGCTTCGGCAACGAGACGCGCGACTACGCCGTCTACCCGCGCCAGGTGTGGAGCACCCCCTAATCTCTGACGTCTTCAGATCACACGAGTAAGCCGGCGAAGCCCGATCGCGTTGTGGGTCGGGCTTCGCCGCGCGTTTACAGCGGTGCGATGCGCCGGCAGGCCCAGGCGGATGCAGGTGAAAACGTTGTGCGCAAGTTGTTGCGAATTGCCTCCTGTGTTACTCTATTTATTGTGAACGTACGCTGTACGGCGTGCCGGAACGACTCCGCGATAACCGCCGTTCCATTCATCCGATTCCGACACAAATCGCACCGGCGGCACATCATATTTGTCCAACCTGGCAGTAGGGCGCAGCGCCTACACATGCTGATCGAAGGAGAAAGGCGATGAGCAAGTCAAAGGTCCAAATCCTCACCGTGGGCATCGCCCTGACGATGGCCCTAGGGCTGGCGCTTGGGTTGTGGGGCGGAAGCGCGCAGGCTGCAAGCCCCTACGTGATGATGGCCCACGACAGCATGGGTGCGGCAGCTTACCAGCCGCCCAACTTGCCGGCCCGCATCGTGCGCGACAATGGGGGCGACTGCGACCTGTTCTCCTACGTGCTGACGCCCGGCGGCTATAGGCGCGTCTACCATCCCTGCCGCTTTGGAAATGGGACGTATGACTACTCGCCCAGCTACCGGGAACTGTTTGACTTCCGTGCGGCGCCCCCTGGCGGCGCTGCAGCCGAGGAGCCTGCCGGTGTGACGGAAGAGGCCGCCCCGGCTGAGGAGCCTGCCGCCGAGGAAGCCGCGACCGAAGAGGCCGCCCCCGCCGAGGAGCCTGCCGCCGAGGAAGCCGCGAGCGAAGAAGCCGCCCCGGCTGAGGAGCCTGTCGCCGAGGAAGCCGCGACCGAAGAAGCCGCCCCGGCTGAGGAGCCTGTCGCCGAGGAAGCCGCCGCCGAAGAGGCCGCCCCGGCTGAGGAGCCTG
>CAZYSJ010000092.1:0-6329 GCA_964649875.1 uncultured Caldilineaceae bacterium | reverse complement strand
AGCCTGCCGCCGAGGAAGCCGCGAGCGAAGAAGCCGCCCCGGCTGAGGAGCCTGCCGCCGAAGGTGCAGTTGAAGAGGCAGAACTCCCGGCAACCGTTGTCGACGCCGTAGCTGCAGCCGGCGACCTCGCCACACTGGCGGCTGCACTGGAGACGGCGGGGCTTGTAGACACGCTCAAGGGCGAAGGCCCGTTCACGGTCTTTGCCCCCACCGACGCCGCCTTTGCCGCTCTGCCCGAAGGAACCTGGGACGATCTGGCAGCCGATGCCGAGGGCGCGCTCACACAGGTCTTGCTCTATCACGTTTTGCCCAAGCGCATCACCGCCGCCGAACTGGCGGACGGTCTGCAGGAGACGACGGTGCAAGGCGGCCTGATCACCTTTACCACAGACGGCGACGCCCTGAAGGTAGACGGCGCGTTGATCGTCGCCGGCGAAGTTGAGACCGGCAACGGCGTAATCTACATGATCGACGCCGTGCTGGCGCCGCCCGCGCAGTAACCCACATCCTCAAGTAAACCCCGGCGCCAAACACGGCGCCGAACGAGTCACATGACGGGAAGCGGATATCCGACCGCTTCCCGTTCTTGTTTTGGCTGCGATGGCCGGCGCGCGCCCATGACCAAACGACCGCCGGTTTCTCCGGTGCAGTCCGAGCTATGCTACAATGAAACCCTTTGACGGGCATCGTGTACAAAGAGGGAACGGCATGAAGTTAAAGCGTCTTGTTGCTGCATCGTACGGGCATTTTTCAGTCGACATGCTGAACGCGTCGCTCGCCATGGTCTTGACGTCCTTTTCCGGCGTGCTGGACCTAAGCGTCAGCCAGATTGGGTTCGGCGCCATGATCTACACCTTTGCCGCCGCCCTCACCCAGCCCCTCTTCGGCATCTTGGCTGACCGCTGGCGCGGACGCCATCTCGGCGCGCTTGGCCTGTTGTGGACGATGACGTTCTTCGCGCTCTCTCCCTTCATGCCCAGCTACCCGGCGCTGGTGGCATGTCTCACCGTCGGCGCGCTGGGCAGCGGCGCCTTACACCCGGTGGGCTTGCTCAACGCCTCGACCGCGGGCGGCCGCCGGCCAACCACGGCCACGTCGGTCTTCTTCGTATCCGGGCAGACGGGGCTGGCATTGGGGCCGGTCCTGGCGGGCGTCATCATCCAGACGATTGGCCTCAAAGCGGGGCTGCCCCTGATGGCGTTGGCCGCGCTGCCGGCCGTTATCCTCATGGCGATCTATCTGCGCGACCCGATTGAAGACGGCCATGCCCACGCCAAGTCGCCTGTCGCCGGCGAGAAGTCAAGCGGTTCGGCGCGCAAGCGCGGCCTGATGGTCGGCGCATCATTCGTGTTGTTGATTGCCCTGCGCTCGACTACGCTGCAAAGCTTCATGATGCTGCTGCCCCGCTACTTCGCAGATCTCAACTATGAGCCGGCCGTGTATGGGGCGATGATCGGCCTGTTTACGCTGGCCGGCGCTGTCGGGACCTTTGCGGGCGGTTTTTTGGGCGATTCATTTAACCGGCGCATGGTCGTATTCTTGTCGATGATGATCAGCGTGCCCTTTTCCTATGGACTGCTGCACAGCCAGGGCGTGCTGCTGCTCGCGTCGGCGGCCCTGGCCGGCATGTTGCTCAACGTTCCGCACAGCATCCTGCTGGTGATGGCGCAGCAGCTTCTGCCGGCGCGCAAGGGCATGATGGGCGGGGCCGTGCTGGGCTTCATGTTCGCCAGCGGCGCCGCCACCGCCTGGCTGGCGAGTCTGTTGGCCGACCAGATCGGCCTGGGGCTGGTGCTGACGGCGCTGGGCTTTGTGCCCATTGCCGCCGGCGTATTCGCCCTAGTGCTGCCCTCCACGCGGCAGCCCGCGTTGGAGCCGGTTAAGACGCCGGCGACGCCGGCCGCAGCCGACTAACCGCCGGCTGTTCGCGGCGGCGGAGATGCCGCCGTTCGCGCAATGTACGAAGACGTGCAGCATAAGCGCGAGACGCTTCTGGGCCGGAAGCGTCTCGCTTTTTCGCGGGCAAAGGAGGGTTTGGGTATTTTAGACAGATTTATTTGACAAAATTGTTCCGCCATGATACGATGCCGGTATGTGACGCCAAATCGGCCGCTCACGGGTACAGCGATATTTGCAGCGGCGACGGGTTTGAGATGTCTTCTTGGTTGGCGGAATGCGGTTAGTTGGAGAACAGGCGGCATGGCCTTGAACGCCTATCAGAATCGAGAAAGCCCGGCGTGGCGCGTCCTGGAATACCTTCAGCGCAAAGGCGCGGCCACGATCAAGGAATTGGAAGACGTTCTCGGCGTGACAACCACGGCCGTACGCCAGCAACTGCAAACGTTGCAGGCCGACGGTTATGTGGAACGGTCGAGCGTGCATGCCGGCGTGGGCCGCCCGCATCATGTGTATTCGCTGACGGCCAAAGCGCATGAGTTGTTTTCGTCGCACTGCGACGACCTGGCGCTGACGCTGCTGGAAGAGGTCTTCGCCCTGGAAGGCGAGGAACGAACCGGGCAACTGCTCGAACGCGTAGGCAGCCGGCTGGCCAAACGCTACACGCCCCTTGTGCGCTCCGGTCGCCTTAAGGAGCGCGTTGCGCAGCTTGCCGAAGCGCTCTATGCCCGCGGCATTCTGACGGACGTGACCCAGGAAAAAGACGACGTGTTCATCCTCCAGACCTACAACTGTCCATATCACGAGTTGGCGCACGAGCACCGCGACATCTGCGAGATGGACGAAAAGTTCATGCGCGAGGTGTTAGGCTCGGACGTAAACCTGCACCGCTGCATGATGGACGGCCATCCGAGTTGCACGTTCGTTGTCCAACGCAAACTGCAAGGGAAATCGTAAACGGCGCACTCGAAACGGCAGCCTGCAATTTCGGCCTTGTCCGCCTTTTGCTCTGCTCTTTCGAGTCGTTTGGTCTCTACTTTACGGAACAAATTCGCAGTTCTTTGTATGATGGTTAGGTTAACGGCAATCGATTCACTGCACAGGAGTTGAAACAAAATGAGCGTTCTCGAAATTCGTAATCTGCATGCGGTGGTGGAAGACGCCGAAATTCTGAAGGGCGTCAACCTTACGCTGCGCAGCGGTGAAATTCACGCCTTGATGGGGCCGAACGGCTCCGGCAAATCGACGCTGGCCTACGTGATCGCCGGTCACCCTCACTACGAGGTCACCGAAGGCGATATTCTGATCGACGGCGAAAGCCTGCTCGACATGGAAGCCGACGAGCGCACGCGCGCCGGCGTCTTTCTGGCGTTCCAATATCCCGTAGCCGTGCCGGGCGTTAGCGTTGCCAACTTCCTGCGCACCGCCGTTTCCAACGTGCGCGGCTACACTCAGCAAGCGGAAAGCAACGGCAACTCGCCCGCCGTGATCGGCAGCAACCTCATGCCCATGCGCGAGTTCCGCCGCGAGTTGAACGAAAAAATGAAGGAATTCAACGTCGACCCGAGCTTCGCGCGCCGCTACCTGAATGACGGCTTCTCGGGCGGCGAAAAGAAGCGCACCGAGGTGTTGCAGATGGCGATGCTCGAGCCGAAGTTTGCCATCCTCGACGAGTCCGATTCGGGGCTGGACATCGACGCGCTGCGCGTGGTCTCCGACGGCATCAACAAGCTGGCTACGCCGGACCGCGGCTTTCTGCTAATCACGCACTACCAGCGCATCCTTAATTATGTCAAACCGGACTACGTAAGCATCTTCTTCCGCGGCCGCATCGTGCAGACCGGCGGCCCGGAAGTGGCCCACATGCTCGAAGAGCGCGGCTACGGCTGGGTGGAGAAGGAATTCGCCGACGAGCCTGTAACCGCCTAGCGCCGCTGCCGTTTATCTAGGCAGCCGGCCTTTGATTGAAGTGAAGGAGAGTACCGGATGGCGACACAAACCGACCGAGAACAACTGACAGGCGTCAAAGACGAATACCAGTACGGCTTCCATGACACGGAGACCGCGTTCTTTAAATCTGAGCGCGGACTGAACCACGCCGTTATCGACCAAATTTCGGACCACAAGAACGAGCCCGACTGGATGCGCCAGTTCCGCCATGAGGCCCTGGACATCTTCCTGTCCAAGCCCATGCCCACCTGGGGCGCAGACCTGAGCGGCATCAACTTTGACGAGATCTACTACTATCTGAAGCCGATGGAAGAGCGCGGCAAGTCGTGGGATGACGTGCCCGAAAGCATCAAGAATACTTTCGAGCGCCTGGGCATCCCCGAAGCCGAGCGCAAATTCCTGGCGGGCGTCGGCGCCCAATACGACTCCGAGGTTGTCTATCACAGCCTGCGCGAGGAGTGGGAAAAGATAGGCGTCATCTTCCTAGACATGGACAGCGGGCTGCGCGAGCACGAGGACATCGTGCGCGAGTACTTCGCCACGATCATCCCCGCGGCCGACAACAAGTTCGCCGCGCTGAACAGCGCCGTGTGGAGCGGCGGCAGCTTCGTCTACGTGCCCAAGGGCGTCCATGTGGACATCCCCTTGCAGGCCTACTTCCGCATCAACGCCGAGAACATGGGCCAGTTCGAGCGCACGCTGATCATCGTGGAAGAAGGCGCCAGCGTCCACTACGTGGAAGGCTGCACCGCGCCCATCTACAGCAGCAACAGCCTGCACAGCGCAGTGGTCGAAATCATCGTCAAGAAGGGCGCCCGCTGCCGCTACACCACGATCCAGAACTGGAGCACCGACGTCTACAACCTGGTGACGAAGCGCTCCATTGCCGAGGAAGGCGCTACGATGGAATGGATCGACGGCAACCTCGGCAGCAAGGTGACCATGAAATACCCGGCGGTCTATATGATGGGGCCGAAGGCGCATGGCGAGATTCTGTCGATCGCGTTCGCCGGTAAGGGGCAGCACCAAGACGCCGGCGGCAAGGTCGTGCACGGCGCGCCCTACACCAGTTCAAAGATCGTCTCCAAGTCGATCAGCAAGGACGGCGGACGCGCCAGCTATCGCGGCCTGCTGCGCGTGGCCAAGGGCGCGCATCACAGCAAGAGCAACGTGGTGTGCGATGCGCTGCTGCTGGACGAGCAAAGCCGCTCCGACACCTATCCCTATATCGAGATCGAAGAGGACAACGTCAGCGTTGGGCACGAGGCCTCCGTGAGCAAGATCGGGGAAGAGCAGCTCTTCTACCTGATGAGCCGCGGCATCGGCGAGGATGAGGCGGCGGCCATGATCGTCGGCGGCTTTATTGAGCCGCTGGTCAAGGAGCTGCCGATGGAATACGCCGTGGAAATGAATCGCCTGATCCAACTGCAAATGGAAGGCTCGATTGGCTAAACGCCTTTTGTAGCGTCCATGACGATGACACGGAGGAAAGAGAACGTGAGCGTTCTTGTAAAGGATGTGGCCCCGGACGACGTCAAGAAGTCCGTGGCGCAGTTTAACGAAGCAACCGTGCGCGCCCTTTCCGCGGCGCGCAATGAACCGGAGTGGATGCTGGAGAAGCGGCTGGGGGCCTGGCAGCAGTTCGAGGCCATGCCCTGGCCCAAGTCCGACGACGAGGCCTGGCGCCGCACGCGGCTGACCGGCTTCAAGCTGGACAATTTCCGGCCGTATGCGCAGACCGACGGCAAGCCCGCCGCGGTCGATGCGCTCGTCCAGGTAGAACTGGACGAAATGCAGAGCGCGGGCAGCATGGTCTTCCAGAGCGGCGACGTCGCTTTCCGGCATAACGCCGAAGACCTGGACGCCAAGGGCGTGATCTTCACCGACCTGCGTAGCGCCCTGCACGATCATCCCGAACTGATCCAAAAGCACTTCATGACCGAGGTGGTCAAACCGGATCACAACAAGTTTACGGCCTTGCACGCCGCGCTGTGGGATTCGGGCGCGTTCATCTATGTGCCCAAGAACACCAAGGTCGACCTGCCGTTGCAGGTGATCCTGCACCAATCTGCTGAGGGCGCGGGCGGATACCACCACACGCTGCTCGTAGCGGAAGACGGCGCCGAAGTGACCGTCGTCGACGACCTGCTCGGCGGCGAGAACGGGCTGCAGAACAGCGTAGTCGAGTTGGTGGTGGGCGAAAACAGCGTCGTCCGCTACATGAACTTGCAAGACTTCGACCACTCCACTTGGAACTTCCTGACCGGCCGCGCCATTATGCACCGCAACGCCGATCTGCGCTGGATCCAGGTGAGTTGGGGCAGCCGCCTGACCAAGGCCTTCCTGGACCTGGACATGCAGGGCGAGGGCGGCCATGGCGAACTGCTCGGCATCTACTTCCCCACGGGACGCCAGCACATCGATCACCAGACGTTGCAGATTCACCGCGTGCCCCACTGCTTCAGCGACCTGCTCTTCAACGG
>CAZYSJ010000091.1:0-18967 GCA_964649875.1 uncultured Caldilineaceae bacterium | reverse complement strand
CTACACCCTATCCTACACTCTTTCCCTACACGACGCTCTTCCGATCTAGTTGCGCTGGTCGGCGGCGTAGCTCTCCAGCAGTACAACCGCTTCAGGCGTCTCTGTCTGCAACAGCCGCCGCACCGCCGCACCGGCTTCCTCGTCGATCGCCGGCACATGCAAGATCCCCGTTCGTATGACCATCGCCCGCCCCACAAAGCATAAGCCCTCTGGGGCAGCAGATCGAGCCGACCTGCCGCCCCAGAGGGCGCTGTTCACCTATACCGTTCAACCGCAACCAACTGTCTGCGCAATAGACGCAGAATCGCGCATTAGCGCTTGGTGTATTGCGGCGCCTTACGAGCGCGCTTGAGGCCCGCCTTCTTGCGTTCCTTGGCCCGTGCGTCTCGCGTCAAGAAGCCGGCGGCCTTCAGCGTGGGTCGCAAGCTGGGATCCGACTCGCACAGCGCCCGCGCAATGCCCAGCCGCACAGCCGAAGCCTGTCCGCCTTCGCCGCCGCCGCGCACATGGACGCTGATGTTATACGCCGTGTCCCGGCCCGTCAGCGCCAGGGGCTGGCGCAGAATCATCTTGTCCAGATCACGGCCGAAATACTCGGCCATCGGCATTTCGTTGACCACAATCTCGCCCGTGCCCGAGTACAGACGCACCCGCGCCGTGGCCGTTTTGCGGCGACCTATCGCCTCAATATACTCAGCCATCTATGGACCTCCTACAGTTCCAACGTCTTGGGCTGCTGCGCCTCATGCGGGTGCTCGCTGCCGGCGTAAATGCGCAACTTCTTCATCTGGGCGGCGCCCAGCTTTGTCTTCGGCACCATGCCCTTCACGGCCTCATACAGCACCCGCTCGGGGAAGCGCGCCAACTGCTCGCGCATCGTGCGGCTCTTCAACCCGCCCGGATAACGCGAGTGCCGGTAATAGCGCACGTTGTCCAGCTTGTCGCCGGTAACCGCGATCTTCTCGCAATTGGTCACGATGACGAAATCGCCGCCATCGACGTGCGGGCTAAACGTCGGCTTGTGCTTGCCGCGCAGAACCTTTGCGATCTCCGAAGCCAGCCGGCCCAATGTCTTGCCGCTGGCGTCTACCACCCACCATTCACGGCTTTCTTTAGCTTCTTCGGCGCTTGGACTATATGTCTTCACGCTGCTCACTCCTATATTTTCTGATAATGCCTAACCCGGTTCGTCGCTTCCGCCCGCCGCCCGGCCCATGTTGATGCGCTATACATCGCCGGCGACAAACACATTTAGTTCTCTCGGATAGACCACTCGCTCAAGCGTTAAGCCGCAAGCCGGAGCGGGCGGCGCAGCCAAACCGCGATCCTTGGCCGCCAAGAGTTCCTTTACCTCATCGGGGCGTCGCCTGCCGCGACCGACTTCCAACAACGTCCCCACAATCGACCGCACCATGCGGCGCAGAAACCCATTCGCCGTAATCGTCAGCGTCAGCCGGCGTCCGGGATAGCGGTCAAGGACTTCCGGCGAACAATGCTCTTCTTGCCAGCGGACCTCCATCACACGGCGGACTGTGCTTTCGCCCTGCGTCGGCTGGCCGAAGCTGGCAAAATCGTGCTCACCGACCAGATGCTCGCCGGCCTCCTGCATTTGCTCTAGCGCCAGAGGCGCCGGCTCATACCAAGCGAAGCGGTCCGTCAACGGCGACCGGTCCGGCGCATCCCCGCTATCCTGCCCACCGCCCATCACCACTCGATAGCGATAGGTGCGCTTCTCGGCGCTGAAACGCGGATGAAACCCTTCCGGCGCCAACTCGATCGCTCGCACACAGATCGACCGCGGCAAGTGCGCGTTCCACGCCCGCTGCAACTGCGCCGGATCGTGGCGCCACTTGGTGCGCACGGCGATCACCTGGCCGCTTGCGTGGACGCCGGCGTCGGTGCGCCCGGCGCCCGCCACCCGACCTACAGGCTCGCTGAACTTGGCAAGCGCCTTCTCCAACTCCCCTTGTATCGTCGGTACATCAGCCTGCGCCTGAAAGCCGAAATAGTCCGTGCCGTCATAGGCCGCCAGCCCGCACACATGGATCGTCGGAACTTCCACGCCGCGCCAATCTCCCGGCGCTAGGCCTCGACCAGCTCGATCACGGCCATATCCGCCGCATCGCCCAGACGCTTGCCGATCTTGACGATGCGCGTATACCCGCCCGGTCGCTCAGCATAGCGCGGGGCCAGCTCGTCAAACAACTTCTGAACAACGCCCTTGTCGTTTAAGTACGCAACCACAGTGCGCTGTGCATGGACGCGATTGCCGCCGTCCGCCAAACCGCGCTTGGCCGTGGTAATCAGCTTCTCGGCATCCGAGCGGATCGCCCGCGCCTTGGCCTCGGTTGTCGTGATCCGTTCGTGCAGATACAGCTCGCGGATCAAATTACGAAACAGCGCTTTCCGGTGACCGGAGTCTCGCCCCAGCCTTCGCCCTACAATTCGATGTCGCATGATTCCATTCCCGCTCTGTTAGTGCAACCGCCCCCCCTGACGACCGCCCCGCCAGGCGTCGCAGACCGAAGTCTGCGCCTACGCCTCCGCGTTCAGCAACTCGTCAAGTTCATCGTTTTCGGATTCGTCCTCCGGCTCATCGCCGTCTTCCCGCTCGCTATCCTCAAGATAGGCGCTCAGGTCCACGCCCGGCACAGTCAGATAATTCTTGTCGCGCAGGCGCTCAACCAGCTCATCCAGCGACTTCTTGCCGAAGTTGCGGATGGCCAGCATCTCATCCTCGCCCTTTTCCATGCGGCGCAGGATTTCGCCGATCTTGGTGATGCCGGCCCGCTTCAAGCAGTTATAGGCCCGCACCGTCAACTCAAGCTCTTCGATCGGCGCCTCGTAGATGCGGCTGGGGATGCCCTCTTCCGGCTCCTCCGGCTCCTCCGGCTCTTCAACCGTAGCGCCGGCCAGCAGTTCCAGATGGGTGACGAGAATCTTGGCCGCGCTGCGCACCGCGTCCTCCGGCGCAATCGAGCCGTCGGTCCACACTTCCAGGTTCAGCCGGTCATAGTCCGTCTGTTGGCCGATGCGCGTGCGCTCGACGCGATAGGCCGCCTTGCGCACAGGGCTGTAGATCGCGTCCACCGGAATCTCGCCGAGCGGCAGACGGGTGCGATCCTCCGCCGGGCTGTAGCCGCGGCCCACGCCGACCACCATCTCGATGTCCAGGTCCACATCATTTGAATCAGCCGTCAGCAGATATTGGTCCGGGTTGACAACTTCCACCTCCGGCGGGCAAATCAGATCGCCGGCGGTGATAGGCCCCTCGTTCATCACTTCCACATGGATGCGCACCGGCTCTTCGCTGCGACTGATCAACCGAATCTGTTTCACGTTGAGGATCAAGCGCGTCACATCCTCGCGCACGTGCGGAATCGCCGTGAACTCATGATGAATGCCGCTCAGCCGGATCGATGTGACAGCCGCGCCGGGAAGCGAGGACAGCAGAACGCGCCGCAGCGCATTGCCCAACGTGATGCCGTAGCCGCTCTCCAACGGACTAATGACGAAATGTCCGTAGCTTTGCGAGCTTGCCTCAATCTCGATTTTGGGTAATACCGTGTTTAGCAACGAGCACCCTCCCTACATTTCAGCGCGTGCGGAGCCGGCGATGACCGGCCCCCCGCAGTTCCAAGCGTCCGCCTACATCTGTTGCCGAAAATGGCGACGCCGCACCCGCCGCGACCATCCGGCGCAGGCGGGACGCAGCATCCCTTACCGGCTGTAATACTCGACGATCAGTTGCTCGTTGAGAGGGATCTCGATATCCTCACGGCTAGGTTCGCTCGCCACCGAGCCGCGCATGCCGGCCAGGTCAAGCGAAAGCCATGCCGGAACTCGGCTGCCTTCCATGATCTGCGCACGATCTTTGAAATAGACGGAACCGCGGCTGCTCTCGCGCACCGTCACCACATCGCCCACGTTCACATTGAAAGAAGGAACGTCGGTCTTGCGGCCGTTCACATCGAAATGACCGTGCAGCACCAGCTGCCTCGCCTGGGCGCGGCTGTCCGCAAAACCCATGCGATAGACCACGTTGTCGAGGCGCCGTTCCAACATCGCCAGCAACGTCACGCCGGTCAGGCCGGGCAGGCGCGTAGCCTCGCGGAAATAGCGCCGGAACTGCCGTTCCATCACGCCATAAATGCGGCGGGCCTTCTGCTTCTCGCGCAACTGCATGCCGTAGTCCGACACCTTGCGGCGGAAGGTCGCCTTCTTGCCGTGCTCGCCGGGCGGGTAGTTGCGCCGTTCGATGGCGCACTTAGGGCTAAGACAGCGCTCGCCCTTCAAAAAGAGCTTCTGCCCCTCCCGCCGACACAACTTACATACTGCATCCGAATATCTTGCCATATTTCCTCCGGCTATTGATTTCTATTTCAGATCCGGCGCCAACGAATACTACAGATCGCCCAAAACCGGGCGATCTGTCTGCCCATTCCGCTGGCCCCGTGGCAAGAACTGCGTCACCCTGCGCACGCGCAACTCGCCTGCGCGGAATCTGCGCATCAGTCGCGCCGCTAGACGCGCCGCTTCTTGGGAGGACGGCAGCCGTTGTGCGGCAAAGGCGTGATGTCCGTAATCGACAACACCGTCAGTCCGCTGGCCTGCAGCGAGCGAATCGAGCTCTCGCGACCCGGCCCCGGCCCCTTGACGAACACATCGACCTCGCGCATGTTGAAGTCGCTGCGCGCCGAGTTGCCCGCGCTCTGGGCGGCTAGCTGCGCGGCAAAGGGCGTCGACTTGCGGCTGCCCTTGAAACCGCTGCTGCCGCTGCTCGCCCAACACAGGGTGTTGCCCTGCGGGTCGGTGATCGTAATGATCGTATTGTTAAACGAGGCATGGATGTGAACCTGTCCATGCGGCACAAACTTCTTCTCGCGTCGTACAGTACGACGATCGCGCCTTCGTTGAGGTCGGGCCACGGTTACTCCTTACTGTCAGCTAGAAACCCAGCTAGTATCGCTATCCTCTGCGCAGCCTGATCCGCTCAGAGCATTCTCCATCCAAACGAACAACCCAATCAAAACCGATCTGCAAGCAGTCGCTCGCCCCAAGGGCGGGTCGCCGCACGCCGGTTACTTTTACTTGCGCGCCCGCTTCTTGCCGGCCACCGTCTTCTTGACGCCGCGCCGGGTGCGAGCATTGGTGCGCGTGCTCTGGCCGCGCACCGGCAGATTGCGGCGATGGCGCAGACCGCGGTAGCAGCCGATCTCCATCAGCCGCTTAATGTTCATGTTGACCTCGCGCCGCAGATCGCCCTCGACCTGGTAGTTGCGGTCGATATACTCGCGCAGCCGCGTCACCTGGCTCTCGTCCAGGTCGCGCACGCGCGTCGTCGGGTCAATCTGGGCCGCCTCCAGAATCTGCTGGCTGGTGCTGCGACCTATGCCATAGATATAGGTCAGCGCGATTTCCACCGGCTTATCACGCGGAATATCAATCCCTGCAATACGTGCCATAAAGATTCCCCTTCTCTTCTACGCGTCTATTCTACGCTCTACGCGAAACGCCTAGCCCTGGCGCTGCTTGTGCTTCGGGTTCTTGCACAACACATACAGCACGCCTCGCCTGCGTACGATTTTGCAGTTCTCACACATCTTCTTGACTGACGGTCGAACCTTCATCCTAATTTCTCCCGGAATCTTCTCGGCGCAACTTAGCTAGTCTATCACAGCGTCACAGGAGAGTCAAAATCTCCGGCCCGCTGTTGGTGACGGCAACCGTATGCTCGAAGTGAGCCGACAGACTGCCGTCCTTGCTCACGACCGTCCATCCGTCGCGCAGCGCTCGCGTCTGCCAGGTCCCTTGTTGAACCATCGGCTCGATCGCAATCACCACGCCTGCTTCGAGTTCATAATTGCCGTCGGCATCGCCGCCTACATAGTTCAACACCTGCGGCGCCTCGTGCATCTGCCGCCCTACCCCGTGCCCGGTGTACTCGCGCACCACATGCAGGCCGTTCGCCTCCACCGTGCGCTGCACAGCCCGGCTGATGTCCATGACCTTGTTGCCGACGACCGCCTGCGCGATCCCGGCCATTAGGCTCGCCTCAGTTACGCGCATCAATTCGGCAGCCTCATCGCCGATCTCGCCCACCGCATACGTCCAAGCGCTGTCGCCTACAAACCCGCGGTAGACGCTGCCTACGTCGACGCTGATGATGTCGCCCTCCCGCAAGATGCGCTCCTTGCTGGGAATGCCGTGGACAAGCTCGTCGTTGATGCTGGCGCAAATGTTGGCGGGGTAGCCCCGATAGCCCAGAAAGGCGGAGACGGCGTTATACTTCTGCAACACCTCCAGCGCCGTCTGGTCCAGTTCCCATGTACTGACGCCAGGGCGGATTACCTCGCGCAAGGCCGCATGCACCTTGGCGACGATGCGGCCCGCCTCGCGCATGATGTGAATCTCGCGCGGGCTTTTCAACACCGGCGCGGCGCGTTCGGGCCGTTCGGATACGCGGCGCAAGGGTCGCCGGTTCCGCCCTCCCAATAAGCGCTCCATCCTCGAAGACAAGAATCGCTCCTAAATCAACCCTTTAGCCTGCAGCGCCGCCTTGAGATGGGCCTGCACTTCGTCGATCGGCAGACCGCCGTCCACCTCGGCCAACAGCCCCTTGGCATAGTAATAACCCACCAACGGAGCCGTCTGCTTATAGTAGACATACAGCCGGTTGCGCACAGTGTCGGGCTTGTCGTCATCGCGCTGGTACAGCTCGCCGCCGTCCACATCGCACACGCCCTCTTGCTTCGGCGGGTTGAAGTCGATGTGGTAGACCGCACCGCACGAACGGCATACCCGCCGCCCGGTGATGCGCCGCATGGCGTCGTCGTCCTCCAGCCCGATCAGCGGAACCAGCGCGATGCCGCCCAGCGGATCGGTGATGGCGTCCAGCGCCGTCGCCTGCGCCAAGTTGCGCGGAAAGCCGTCGAAGATGGCCCCACGCGCACAGTCCTCACGCGTCAGACGCTCCTCCACCATCCGGATCGTCACCTCGTCGGGGACCAGGTCGCCCCGATCCATATAGCTCTTCGCCAGCAGCCCCAATTCAGTCTCGTTCTTCAGGTTATAGCGAAACAGATCGCCCGTCGAGATCTGCGGAATCTGCAACAATTCCTCTAGGAGCTTGGCCTGGGTGCCTTTTCCGGCGCCTGGCACACCCAACAATACCAGAAATACGCGCCGATCTTGTGCAGCCATGTCGCTTCCTCGTCTCAGTGGCGCTGCGGCCTCTGTCTTAAAACCGCAGCCATGTCATGATGCCGGATAGCGGGAGCGTCGACCCATGCCAGCGCACAGGTCGACGCGGTTTTGTTGTACCGTCGACGCTTAGCGCCGGCCGGCGCTCGCCGCGCCTAGCGAATGAAGCCTTCGTAGTTGCGCATCATCAACTGCGCCTCGATCTGCTTCATCGTGTCGAGCACCACGCCCACCACAATGAGCAGACCCGCACTGCTGATGATCAGCGAATCGTAGCCGGTCAACACGCCGGCCCCGCCGAAGATGCTGTCGACAACCACGCCGACAATGAACGGCAACACCGCAATGAAACCCAAGAACAGCGCGCCCACCAGCGTAATGCGCGACAGCACATGGTTCAGATAGGTCTCGGTGCGCGGCCCGGGGCGGATGCCCGGAATAAAGCCGCCCTGCTTCTGCAACGTGTCCGGCAAGTTCTGCTGCCGGAACATGACGTCGGTATAGAAGTAGGTGAACGCGACCGTGAACAGGAAGTAAAGCAGCCAGTACAGCCAGTTGGTCGGGCTCATGGCGGTCGATATCCACTGGGCGACGGATGCAACCCAATTGGTTTCGGCCGCGACGAAATACGAGGCCAACGTGCTGGGCAGAATCAGCAGACTCTGCGCAAAGATCAGCGGAATCATGCCCGCGGTGTTGACGCGCAGCGGCACATAGGTGCTCTGCCCGCCCACCATCATCATGCGGTTGCCGCGCATCGTGCGCACGCGTTTGCCGTACTGCACGGGTATGCGCCGCTGGCCCTCCTGCACCCACACGATCAGCGTCACCGTAGCCACCGTGATCAGCAAGAAAATGACCAGCAGTATCGGCTGCTGCCACAGGCGGATGATCTGGTATGGCACAGAGGCCAGAATGCCCGCGAAGATGATCAGCGAGATGCCGTTGCCGATGCCCTGCTCGGTCAGCAACTGGCCTAGCCAGATGCCGAACATGGTGCCGGCCGTCATGCCGATGATGATCGTGAGCGACGGCAGCAGATTGTCGCCGGTAAAGCCCCAGTTGGGCAACACCGTTACCTGCGCGCTGAGCGGGCGGCTCAACAGCGTGGCCTGGGCGATAGCCTGCAAAACCGCCAGCGGCACCGTCATCCAATACGTATATTGGTTCAGCTTATGCCGGCCCTGCTCGCCCTCTTTTTGCAGTTCTTCCAACTGCGGAATAATCGGCGTCAGCAGCTGCATAATAATCGAGGCGGTAATATAGGGATAAACGCCCAGCGCCATGATCCCCATCTGCGCCAAGCCGCCGCCGCTGAAGAAGTTGAGCAGGCTCAGCAACATGCCTTCTGAGCCGCTGAACAGCGATTGCAACGCCACGCGGTCCACGCCGGGCAGCGGAATATGCGCCGCAAACCGGTAAAGAACCAGGATGCCGATGGTCACCATCAGCTTCTTGCGCAGGTCCGGCAGACGAAAGGCGTTTCGTACAGCTTCAAGCATAGTGCCCTTCTCCCCTTAGCGCGGCGCGTCTAATCCGCGCCGCGCGTTGTCGTTCTTCTGCCCTATGACCGCGGCAGCCGCTTGTTCACTTCGTAGCCCAACACCTCGACCGAGCCGCCTGCGGCTTCGATCTTCTGGCGAGCGCTGGCGCTGATGCGATGCACCTTCACGCGGAGGGGCTTGCTGATCTCGCCGCGGCCCAATACCACCACAGGGGCCGTGCCGCCGGCCAGCCCGACGCCGGTCAGACTCTCCGGCGTCACCTCGGCATTCGCCTCGAAACGCCGCTCCAATGAGTCCAAGTTGACCGCAGTATAGTACACCTTAAAGCGATTGTTGAAGCCGCGCAGCTTGGGCAAACGCTGCACAAGCGGCAACTGCCCGCCCTCGAACGTCAGAGGGACGCCGCCGCCTGCACGCGAGTTCTGCCCTTTGATGCCCCGCCCGCTGGTCTTGCCGTAGCCGGAGCCTGTGCCACGACCTACTCGCTTGCGCTTTTGCGTAGAACCTTCTGCAGGGCGCAGGTCATGTAGTTTCATAATATCTCGTCCTCAATATGTTTAACAGCAGTTCTATTCTTCGACAACCACCAGATGGGAAACCTTGTTGATCATTCCCCGGATCGCCGGCGAATCTTCCTTTTCCACCGTCTGGTTCAGCTTGCGCAAACCAAGCGCCTTGACCGTATCCTTCTGCGACTGCTCAAAGCCGATCGGGCTGCGCACCAGCGTGACCTGGATCATCTTGGGCGTCTTTGCCTCAGGCATATGCTTCCTCCTTATGCCAGAAGGGGGCCAACTGGCTCGGCTCGACGCCGCGCCGCTCAGCCTGGACACGGTAATCCTGCAACTCTTGCAGCGCCGAGAAGGTCGCCTGCACCACGTTCAGGATGTTGTCGCTGCCCAGCGACTTGCTCAGAATGTCCTTGACGCCGCACGCTTCCACCACGGCGCGCACGCCGCCGCCGGCGATAACGCCCGTGCCGGGGCTGGCCGGCCTCAACAGCACGCGACCCGCGCCGAAATTCGTCTCCACCGCATGCGGGATCGTCGTCCCCAGCAGCGGAATCTCGACCATGGTCTTGCGCGCCCGGTCCGACGCCTTGCGAATCGCGTCAGGCACCTCACGCGCTTTGCCCACGCCGACGCCGACGCGGCCCTTCTGATCGCCTACCACGACTACGGCGCGAAACGCGAACCGCCGCCCGCCCTTAACGACCTTGGCCGTACGGGCAATATGCACGACGCGCTCGTCCAGTTCCTCGCGATCTTCGCGCTCCCGGTCTCTGCGCCGTTCTCGTCTATCTCTTTCAGGACGTGCCATCAGTTTTTCTCCCCGTATTGCCTAGAAAGCGAGACCGCCTTCGCGCGACCCGTCCGCCAGCGCCTTGATCTGGCCGTGATAAGGGTATCCGCCGCGGTCAAAGACAACCGCCTCGATCCCCTTGGCGCGGGCGCGCTCCGCCACGGCTTTGCCGACTGCTTTGGCCTGCTCCTGCGGAGTCAGCCCTTCCATCTCGCCGCGCAAAGCCCGATCCAGCGTAGACGCCGAAACCAACGTGTACCCGGCGCCGTCGTCGATCACCTGTGCATAGATATGATTGATGCTGCGATACACGTTCAGCCGCGGTCGCTCGGCGGTGCCGATCACCTTGCGGCGCACACGCGCATGGCGGCGCTGCCGTGCATCTTCGCGTGATCCCTTTGCCATTGTCCTTAACTCCTGCCCTTTCGCTTAGCGAGCGGACTTGCCGGTCTTGCCGGCCTTCATCCGTACATATTCGCCCTGATATCGAATGCCCTTGCCCTTGTACGGTTCGGGCGGGCGGGACTTGCGCACCACCGCGGCCAACTGCCCCACCTCGCATTTGTCGATGCCCGAGATGGTGAACCCGCGCCCATCCTTCTCTACATCGAACGACATATCCTGCGTTGGCGGCTCGAAGACCACCGGGTGGCTCTTGCCCACCTGCAAGACCAAGTTGTTGCCCTGTTTCTCGGCGCGATACCCGACCCCATGCACCTCCAGGCGCTTGGAGAAGCCCGTGGTCACGCCCACCACCATGTTGTTCAACAGCGTGCGCGTCAAGCCGTGCTGCGCGCGATGCTCGCGCGAATCGCTGGGCCGCTTGACCACGATCTCGCCGTTCTCTTGCTCTAGCTTCATCTCCGGGTTCAAGGTCTGCTGCAAGACGCCCTTCGGCCCCTTGACAGTCACCTTGTTGCCGGCCTCGATCGTGACCGTGACGTTGGCAGGAACCGCAATCGGAGCCCGACCAATCCGTGACATGATGACCTCCTCTCCTAAATCCGGCTGCGCTCTGGCTCTACTGCCGGAACCAGACTCGCCTTACCAGACGTTGCAGATAATCTCGCCGCCGACCTTATCCCGGCGCGCTTGCCGGCCCGTCATAAGTCCCTTAGGCGTCGAAACAATGTTGACGCCCAGCCCGCTGCGCACCCACGGGATGTCTCGATAGCCGGTATACGTTCGGCGGCCCGGCTTGCTCACCCGGTCCAGCCCGGTAATCACAGGCTCGCCCCGCCCGGTATACTTCAGGCGGATGACCAAGTTCGGCTGCGGTTTCTCATCCGTCACGCCGTACCCTTCGACAAAGCCTTCTTCCGTCAAGATGCGGGCAATCTCCGCTTTCACTTTGGAACTCGGCATCACAACCTGCTTGTGGTTGACAAGACAGGCGTTGCGAATCCGCGTGAGCATGTCCGCAATGGGATCTGTTTGCATTCTTTAAGCTCCTCTGGCCACTCTTGCAAACTCCTGCAAATTTGGTTCAATGCGCCGACACAGCATTTGCTGAACTGGAGCGGACAATGCCTTCGCCGGCATCCTCCGGCCCCCCACGGCAGGCAGATTGCAGAAAATTGTAGTTAGCAACCACCGTAAATCTGATTTTTCAGACTCCCGCTTGCGCGCTCGACCGCAAACCAGCATTTACAGCCGTAATTGCCTACCAACTCGACTTGACGACGCCCGGCAACATGCCGCGCAACGCCTGTTCGCGGAAACAGATGCGACACAGCCCGAAGCGGCGCATATAGCCCCGCGGCCGCCCGCACATATTGCAACGGTTGTGTACGCGCACGGCATACTTGCGTTTGGTCTCTCGGGCCACCATCGATTTCTTTGCCACTGATATCTCTCCTACACTAGCTCTGCGCCGCCAACGCAGCCTTGCCGGCTGCAAACCGGGTTGGCGCAGACAAGAAAGTTCCGGCTTCGCCAAACGACCTATGAACGCCGGAAGGGCATATCCATCAGCGCCAAGAGACGCCGCGCCTCTTCGTCCGTCCCGGCAGTCGTCACGATCGTCACCTCTAGCCCGCGCACCTTGTCGATGGAATCGTAGTCGATCTCCGGAAAGACCAACTGCTCGCGCAGGCCCAAACTGTAATTGCCGCGGCCGTCGAACGAGTCCGGCGAGATGCCCTGAAAGTCGCGCTGTCGCGGCAGCACCACGTTGATCAGCCGGTCCAGGAAATCCCACATGCGCGCGCCGCGCAACGTCACCTTGGCGCCGATGGGCATGCCCTCGCGCAACTTATACGTGGCAATCGAATGGCGCGCCTTGGTCACCACCGGCCGCTGCCCCGTCATCTTCGCCAAGTCGCCCGTCGCCGCCTCAATGGCCCGACTGTTAGTCAAAGCTTCGCCCAAACCGATATTCACCGCAATCTTGCTGATGCGGGGCGCCTGCATGACGTTGGAATAGCCGAACTCCTTCATGAGCGCCGGCACGATTTCCTTCTGATAGCGCTCTTTCATCCGCGGCGTCGGTCGCGGCGTCTTCCCATTCTCACTCATTTCGCTCCACTCCTGGTCTGCAAGCGCCGGCGAGTCCGGCGCCAGGTCAGACAACATAACTGGTCAACGGGCAACCCGTGTCGCCCGCTCCCGCCCAACGGACATATCGCCGCGGGCGGATGGCGCAGCGCTATTCGCGCGGCTTAGGCAGCGGATCCCCGCTGCGCCGATCGATGCGGGTCTTCTCGCCGTTCGCCGCCACCTCGTAGCCGGCGCGCGTCGGCTTCCCGTCCGTCCCGATCAACGCCACCTTGCTGATGTGCAACGGCGCTTCGCGCTCGATGCGGCCGGTCTGCGTGCTGACCCGGCCCGTGCGCCGCTGGTGCTTGATCACCAGGTTGGCGCCCGCCACCAACACATACACCCGATTCGGATCGGGCTTGCCGCTCTTGTCCTTCTTGCGGATGACCTGCTGGACTGCCCCGCGATGACCCTTGTCATTGCCGGAGATCACTTCCACCATGTCGCCCTTGACAATCTTGACCTTCATCTCACCAACCTCCCCATTCCCTATGAGGCCTCGACCCGGCTCGTGCAGCCCGCGGCCGCCGAGCCTGTCGCTTGATGTCGTTCGCTACAGCACTTCCGGCGCCAGCGACACAATGCGCATATAGCCTGCATCGCGCAGCTCGCGCGCCACCGGCCCAAAGATGCGCGTGCCTCTCGGGAAATGATGATCATCCACGATCACGGCCGCGTTGTCATCAAACCGGATATAACTGCCGTCCGCACGCCGCACGGCGCGCCGCGTGCGCACGATCACCGCCCGCACAATGTCACCCTTCTTGACGCTCCCCGTGGGGCTGGCGCTTTTGACGGTTGCGACGATCTCATCGCCCACAGCCGCATATCGCCGCATACTGCCGCCCTTGACGCGAATCGTCAACAGCTCTTTGGCGCCTGTATTGTCAGCCACCTTCAGCCGACTCTCCTGCTGAATCATGCTTCTACCCTCGCCTTAAACGATGACGGCTCGCTCAAGAATTTCCTGAACGAAGTACGATTTGTCTTTGCTGATCGGGCGGCATTCACAGATGCGCACGACGTCGCCCTCTTTGGCCTCGTTGTTCTCGTCATGCGCCTTATACTTCTTGTAGACCTTCACAACCTTGCCATACAACGGATGGCGAGTTGTGCGCTCTACGGTAACCACTACTGTTTTGTCCATTTTATCGCTGGTGACGGTTCCCACCAGCACATTTCGTCGCGCACGCATCTCCCCGCTCCTTATTCTGTAGCTGCCAGCTCGCGCTCGCGCAGGATCGTCTTGATCCGTGCGACTTGCCTGCGCACCTCGCCCACACGCGCCGTATTCGTCAACTGCCCGGTGGAGCGCTGAAAGCGCAGGTTGAACATCTCCTGATACGCGTCATCCAGCTTATTGGCCAATTCGGCATTCGTCATCGAACGCAGTTCACTTATCTTCATCTCTGCCTCCTTCAAGGCGCGTTTGCCGGCCGCAGCCTGCGGCTCGCCGGCCAATACGCCCGGCGGACTATTCCTCGCGCATCAGGAACTGAGTCTTGAGCGGCAGTTTGTGCGAGGCCAGCCGCAGCGCCTCGCGCGCCGTCTCTTCGCGCACGCCGGCCATCTCCAAGATAATCCGCCCCGGCTTGACCACAGCCACCCAATGCTCCACGCTGCCCTTGCCCGAGCCCATGCGGGTCTCTGCGGCCCGCTTGGTCCACGGCTTATCCGGGAAGACCCGGATCCACAGCTTGCCGCCGCGGCGGATGTAGCGCACCACCGCGCGACGCGCGGCCTCGATCTGCCGGCTGGTCAGATAGTGCGGCTCCAACGCCTGCAGGCCATACGTCCCAAAGGCAATCGTGCTGCCGCGGTGCGCCTTGCCGGTCATGCGGCCGCGCTGTTGCTTTCGATACTTCACACGCTTCGGCATCAACATCGTAGACTCTCCATCCGTTCGTCCGGTTTACTTCTCCGGCATCCAAGCAGGCTGCCGAGCCGGTTCGGTCTTAGCCGGCCTCGACGCTGTAGCGGGCGTGGTACTCTTCCCCAGGCATCACTTCGCCCAGATAGACCCACACCTTTACGCCGATCACGCCGAAGGTCGTGTTGGCGCGCGCCGTGCCGTAATCGATATCGGCGCGCAGCGTATGCCGCGGGATCTGGCCCTCGCGCACCGTGTCCACGCGCCCCATTTCGCTGCCGCCCAGCCGCCCGGCCACCGTGATCATGATGCCCTGGCCGCCGGCGCGCATCGTCTTCTGCACAGACTGCTTCATGGCGCGCTTCCAACTGATGCGCCGCTCCAGCTGCTCGGCCACGCTCTCCGCCACCAGCCGCGCGTCCAATTCCGGCCGCGCGATCTCGCGCACATCGATCTTGACCTTCTTCTGCGTCATATCTTGCAGCTTGGCGCGCAGCGCGTTGACGCTGGCCCCCTTGCGCCCGATGATCACGCCCGGCCGCGCCGTGTCGATAATGACGTGCACCTGGTTCGGCTGCCGCTCGATCTCGATGCCGCTGATGCCTGCCTTGGGCAGATCGTTGCGCACCAACTCGCGGATCTCGCGGTCCTCGACCGTCTGCTCCGTATAAGTCTGGCCGTCTGCATACCAACGGCTCTTATGTTCCTTGATAATGCCCAGGCGAAAGCCCTGGGGATGCACTTTGCGACCCAATTGACTCCTCCTTGCTACTGCTCGCCTGAGATGCGTTCTTCCAGCACCACCGTAATGTGGGACGAACGACGGATCCAGGGCTTGAAGCGCCCGCGTGCGCCGTAGCGTCGCCATTTGCGCCGGGGCGCTTCGTCGGCTTTGATCTCGCTGATATACATATCGCTCGACTCCAGCCCGAAGTTCTCCGTCGCGTTCGCCAACGCACTCTTGATCGTCTTGGCAACCGTTCGGGCTGCCGACTGCGGCATAAACTGGAGCAAAGCCATCGCCTCTTCGGCTTGTCGGCCCCGCACCTCATTCACAATCAGTCGCGCCTTTTGCGCACTGATGCCGGTATATTTCGTCACCGCTCGCACTTCCATCGCTTAACGCCTCCGTTCCTTGCGTCCGACCTGTGCCTAGCGCCGTGGACGCGTGGACTTTTCGGACCTGACATGCCCCCGGAAAAACCGGGTCGGCGCAAACTCGCCCAGCTTGTGGCCCACCATGTTCTCCGTAATATAGACCGGAACATGGCGCCGCCCGTCATGTACGGCGATGGTGTGGCCGACAAATTGCGGAAAGACCGTCGAGGCGCGCGACCAAGTCTTGATCACCCGGCGCTCGCCGCTGCGGTTCATCTCTTCAACCTTCTTCAGCAGCTTCGGGGAAACAAACGGCCCCTTTTTCAATGACCGAGACATCTTCTCTATCCTTTCTCGATCTTACTTCTTGCCGCCGCCGCGGCGCACGATAAACTTGGACGTGCGCTTGTTGCGCCGCGTCTTCTTGCCTAGCGCCGGCTGGCCCCACGGCGTCTTCGGCCCAGGCATGCCAATCGGCGAACGACCTTCACCGCCGCCGTGCGGATGCGAAGCCGGGTCCATCGCCACGCCGCGCACCGAAGGCCGCTTGCCCTGCCAGCGCATACGACCCGCCTTGCCCGCCGTGATGTTGCCGTGGTCCGGGTTCGATACCTGCCCAATCGTCGCCAGGCAGTTCATATCGATATAACGCACCTCGCCGCTGGGCAGACGCAACTGCGCCATCCGCCCTTCCTTGGCCAATACCTGCGCCGCATTCCCGGCGCTGCGCACCAACTGGCCGCCGCGCCCCGGGTACAACTCCACATTGTGAATCGTCGTGCCCAGCGGAATCGACCGGATCGGCAGGGCGTTGCCCACCCGAATCTCGGCATTGGGGCCGGACATGACTGTGTCGCCCACGCGAATCCCGGCGGGCGCTAAAATATAGCGCTTCTCGCCGTCGGCGTAGACCACCAGCGCAATGCGGGCGCTGCGGTTCGGGTCATACTCAATCGAGTCGATCCGGCCCGGCACGCCGAACTTGTCGCGGCGGAAGTCGATCACGCGGTAGCGACGCTTGTGCCCGCCGCCGCGATGCCGCACGGTCAATTTGCCCGCATTGTTTCGCCCGCCCTTGCTCTTGAGCGGCGCCAACAGCGAACGCTCCGGTTCGGTGCGCGTAATATCGTCAAACGCAGACACCGTCATGTTGCGGCGGCCGGGCGAAGTGGGTTTGTATGCTCTAATCGCCATCTTCCCTCAACTCCTCCTAGACGCCCTCGAAAAACTGGATGCTGTTGCCCGGCGCCAATGTGACAACCGCCTTCTTCCACTTGGGCTTGCGAACCCGGATGCGATTGCCGCGCCGCGTCGTCTTGGCAGGCATCACCATCATGTTCACACGCTCCACCGTCACGTCGAAAGCCGTCTCGACCGCATCCTTCACCTGGAACTTGTTGGCGCGGACGTCGACCTCAAACGCATACTGGTTCGCCGTATCGACGGTCAACATCGTCTTTTCAGTGACAATAGGCCGCCGCAGGACCTCATAGATATGCATCGCCTATTCCTCCCCGGCTTCGGCAGCTTCCGCAACCGCGCCTTCTTGCATGACCGCGTTCTCGGCTTTCGCCTTGACCGCCAGCCAGTTCTCCACCGGCTGGATGGCCTCTTTGGCGAAGACCACCGTGTCATAGCCCAGCAGGTCGCGCACATTCAAATACCCGCTAGAGAGCGTCTTCGCGTCCGGCAGGTTCGAGAAACTGCGCTGCACGGCCATGTCCTGCTCCGCCAAAATCACCAACACGCGCTGCCCCTCTGCACCCAGCGCCTTCAGCAGCGCAACCGCCTGCTTCGTCTTGGGCGCATCCATCGCCAAGCCGTCGACCACGACCACCTGACCGGCCCGCGCCTTGAGCGAAAGAGCGCTGCGCAACGCGGCGCGGCGCATCTTCTTGGGCATGTCCTTCACATACTTGCGCGGCCGCGGGCCAAAGACAGTCCCGCCGCCGACCCACTGCGAAGCACGAATCGAACCCTGACGCGCGCGGCCCGTGCCCTTTTGTCGCCACGGCTTGCGACCGCCGCCCGCCACTTCCGAGCGGGTCTTGGTCTTGTGCGTGCCCAACCGCGCATTCGACAACTGCATCATCAAGGCCTGGTGCATCAGGTGCGGGCGAACCGGCGCATCAAAAACCGCATCGTTCACCTCAAGCTCGCCTGTCTGATTCCCGGCCATATCTTTCAAAGGCAACAACATCGTACGCTTCTCCTTAACCTATTGCTTATCGCCCGGGGCGACCAAGCGGCGACGCCTCTCCGGCGTCTCGCCTCGTCGCATCCCGACGGCGGCTCCTATGCCTTTGACGTCTTTATAGCCTCGCGTACCAGGACAACGCTGCCCCGTGCACCGGGAACCGCCCCCCTGACGGCAATCAGGTTTCGCTCAGCGTCAACTAACGCGATCTTCAAATTCTGCACCGTCACGCGTTCGCTGCCCATCTGACCAGGAGCCTTCGAGCCCGGCCACGTATGGCCCGGGCTGGTGCCGGCCCCGCGCGAACCGGTGGCGCGCTGCCGGTCGGACTGGCCGTGAGTCTTGGGGCCGCCGGCGAAGCCATGCCGCTTCACCGCACCCGCAAAGCCCTTGCCTTTGGAGCGCCCCACGACATCCACGCGCTCGCCGTCTTCAAAAATGTCGGCCTTGATCACGTCGCCCGGGGTATATTGAGCGGCGTCCTTGCAACGAACCTCGTGCAGCCGGCGCAGCATCGGCGCATTCGCCTTGCCCAAATGGCCTTTCTGGCCTTTGGTCAACTTGCGTTCAGCCACTTCCTCGAAGCCCAACTGAATCGCATTGTAGCCATCCGTCTCCGCCGTCTTCACTTGCGTCACATAGCAAGGACCGGCTTCGATGACGGTGACCGGCACGACCACGCCGTTTTCGTCAAACAACTGCGTCATGCCAACTTTTTTGCCGAGAATTCCCTTCATCAATTCCTCCTGGGACTGCCGGTTACGCGGGGAGCGTAAGCCACATCATCCCGCATCGGGGCGTTTGACTCCCCGTTCAACTGCCGTCTACAGTTTGATCTCGATATCTACACCTGCCGGCAAGTTCAAACGCGTCAAATTTTCGATCGTCTTGCTGCCCGGGTCGATCACATCGATCAACCGCTTGTGCGTCCGAATCTCAAATTGTTCGCGACTGTCCTTGTCGATAAAGGTCGACCGCATGACCGTGAACTTCTCTTTGCGCGTGGGCAACGGCACAGGCCCAACTACCTGCGCACCCGTCTGCTCGGCCGCATCGACAATCTGGCGCACCGACGCATCCAATACCCGATGGTCATACGCTTTCAGCTTAATCCGGATCCGCTGCTTCGCCATGCTTCTCTCCTTGGCGCCGAAAAGCGGGGAGAGCCGCACATGCCGGCCCTCCCCCGCATCGGTCATCTACTTCAAGATTTCGGTAATCACGCCGGCGCCGACGGTGCGGCCGCCTTCGCGG
>CAZYSJ010000090.1:0-18990 GCA_964649875.1 uncultured Caldilineaceae bacterium | reverse complement strand
TTTTACAGGAAGTCCTCTCTCTTTTCAATTTCCACCAAAATCCTCAACACTACCGATAAAATGTGTTGCAGCGCAAGCTTTTCGATGGTATGTTAGAATTATCAGAGACGCATGCGCTGCTGTCGCTCTCGAACACTGCACAAATACAACTCCCTCGCCGCGCAGGACAGCGCAGCAACGTTGTTGGCCGCCTACACCCGCGCGCCGTTTCTCGTTTCGGCCCTAAGTCGCCGGCCCAAGACATTGGACAGGCTTGGACATATTTCGCACATCATGTATCCGGAACTGACAGTCGCCCCATGAAGCAGCCATTCGACGCGAAGGACGCGCCCATTTCTATCTTGATCGTCGAGGACTCGCCCAGCTTGCTGCGCCTCTATAGCCACATCCTGGGCCACGCAGGCTATCGCATTCTAGAGGCGGGGACAGGACGCGCCGCCCTACAGATTCTTTGGGACCAACGGCCCGACATCGTACTGCTGGATCGGGTGCTCCCGGACATGGACGGCGGCGACATCTGCCGAAAAATCAAAGAGCAGCCGGAGTTTGCTACATCTTATGTGGTTATGCTCTCGGCCTTGAAGACGAGCGAAGACGACCGCGTCAGCGGCCTGGAAGCCGGCGCCGACGACTACATTGTGAAGCCGGTAGGCCGTCGCGAGCTTCTGGCGCGCATCCAGGTCGCCGCACGCCTGCGCCGCACCCAGCTGGCTCTACAGGCGAGCGAGGTCATGTTCCGCACCCTGGCCGAAAACTCGCCCGACATGATCAGCCGCTTCGACCGCGACCTGCGCTATATCTATACCAACCGCTCCGTCCAACGCATCACCGGCTCCGCCCCGGACGCCTACTTGGGCGTGCGTGTCGACGAGGCCCCGCTACCGCCCGAACTGGTGGAGTTCTGGCGCGATTCGCTGAACCGCGTCTTCACGCAAGGCGAGGCCGTGCGCATCGAGTACGACCTGCCCATCGGCGAAGATACGCGCAGCTTCGACGCCCACCTTGTCCCCGAGTTTGACGCCGACGGCATCATCCGTTCTATCCTCACCGTATCGCGCGACTTCACCGAACATGTGCGCGCCGAACAGGAGATCGCCCGCCTCGCCACCGTCGTCGAACAATCCGTAGAAACCGTACTTATCACCGATGCACAGGGCCGCATCGTCTACGCCAACGCCGCCTTCGAGGCAATGACCGGTTCGCGCGTAGCCGACATCATTGGGCAGTCCCTGCCCGAACTGCGCACGATCTACACCGACGACTTCTGCAACCACTACCGCTCTTTGATAGCCGCAGGCATCCCCTGGTCGGGTCTGACGCGCTGTCGCTGTCGATCCGGCATGCAGTGCGAGATCGAGATCAGCGTCTTCCCCATCCGCGACCGCAGCGACGTCATCATCAACTACGCCGTCACGCAGCGCGATATCACCGAGCGTCGCCGCGTCGAAAGCGAGCGCGAGGCGCTGCTCAGCGTCGCCGCATCCCTGCGCAAAGCCGGTACGCGCGCCGAGATGCTGCCCATCATCCTCGACCAGATCATGTCGGTGCTCAACCTTACGGGCGCTCTCTTCCTGACAACCGATGCAGACACCGGCGAAGTCACCGTCGAACTTGCCGCGGGCGATCATGCCTACATGACCGGCCGCCGTCTGACGTCCGAACAAGCCGCCGCTTATGTCATCGAAAGCGGCTCAACTTATGTAAACAACTTCATCCGCGAAGACAATCGGCACTACCTGACGCGCTTTCTGGGCGATGCAAGCGCAGTCGCCGCCGTCCCCCTCATGGCGCAGAACCGCTGCGTCGGCGTGCTCTGGATTGGCCGCGCCGAGCCGATCACGGATCGGGCGCTCGGCACGCTCCTGGCCGTGGCCGATATGGCCGCCAACGCCATCCACCGCGCCGACCTCTACGCCGAGATCCAACGCTATGCCGCAGACCTCGAACTGCGCGTGGCCGAACGCACCCGCGAACTGGCCGATGCCAATGAGCGGCTGCTCGAACTGGATCGGCTCAAGTCGAAATTCGTTTCCAACGTCTCGCACGAGCTTCGCACGCCCATCAGCAACCTGAAGCTCTACATGCACCTGTTGCAACGCGGCAAGGCCGATAAGCGCGCCCAATATGAATCCATGCTGCAGATCAGCGTTGAGCGCCTCGGCCAACTGGTCGACGATATCCTCAATCTCTCGCGCATCGAGATTGCACAGCGCCAGGCGCTAGCGGTCGAACCCACCGATCTCAACGCCGTCGCCGGCCAGATCGTCGGCCTGCACCAGCCGCAGGCCGAATCCGCCGGCATTCAACTGGCGTTTGCACCGGATCCGCAACTGCCCTTCGTCAACGGCGACTTTAACCAGCTTTCGCAACTCGTCACCAATCTCGTCGCCAACGCCCTCCACTACACGCGCGCCGGCTATGTGCGCGTCAGCACGGCCCAGAGCGACGACGCGGACATGGTCCGCTTCATTGTCGAAGACAGCGGCATCGGCATCTTGCCCGAGGACCTGCCCCACGTCTTCGACCGCTTCTATCGCGGCAATCATCGCCAGCCGGACGATATCCCCGGCACTGGCCTCGGCCTGGCGATCGTCAAAGAGATCGTCGACATCCACGGCGGCAAGATCACCGTGAGCAGCGAGATCGATAAGGGCACGCGTTTCGACGTGCTGCTGCCCAAAGCGCCGGAAGACGACGCCCTGCAATCATTTAGCCTGTCCCGCTCTCCCATTGCGCAGCGAGATTCTTAGCGCATAATCAACCCGGCCCGCCGAGACCAATTGCCATGCCCCTAACAGACCCGCACGAGACTGAAGCAAAATTTGCCATACTCAATCAAAAGACCGTCGATCGCTTCGCCGCCGGCGCCACGCTTGCGCCCGGTTATCAACTCCTGCTGTCGCGCACAACCGAAACCGTTGACATCTACTACGACACGCCCGCCTTCGACCTGATCCGCCGCGGGCTGGCGTTGCGCACGCGCCAGTCGGGCGATGGCCTTCTCGTCACAACCAAAAGCCTGGAAACGCGCCGGAACGCGCCGCTCTACGACCGCATCGAGCGCGAAGAGACGGTCAACCCCGCTACAGGCCAACCGCCCTATCTGGCGCACTGCTCCGCCGAACTGAGCGACCTTGTCGCCGCCCGCAACCCCGACGAACGGAAGCTGCGACCCGTCGTCATCTTGCGCCAAACCCGGCTCAAACGGCTCGTGCAACACGCCGCAGGCAAACGCAAGGCCGCTAAGCAAAGCCCCCCGCTGGCTGAATTGAGCGTGGATGACGTGCGCGTCTATGACCGCGGCGCCAAGCCGGACCGCTCTCCCCCCGCTGCGCGCTTCCGTGAGCTGGAACTCGAATTGCTGCCGGACGGCGACGTCGCCAAGCTGGAGATGCTCGCCGTCCGGCTCGACAAGCGCGCCGGCCTACGGCGTCGCTCCGCTTCCAAGCTGGAGGCAGCCCTGGAAGCGATTTCGGAGATGGCCCCCGGCGCGGACGTTGCGAACCCGGATATCCAGCCTGCCATGCACATGGCCGAAGCCTGCCGCCTGATCTGGCGGCGTCAGGCGATGCAGGTCATCCTGCACGAACACGGCGCCCGCATCGGCGATGACCCCGAATACGTCCACGAGATGCGCGTCGCCATTCGCCGGGCGCGCACCGCGCAAGAGCTGTTCGGCCACTATTTCCGGCGTTCCGCCATCGAGCCGGCCTTCGCCGACCTGCGACGTCTCGGCCGGCGACTCGGCGCCGTCCGCGATCTGGATGTGGCGCTGGAAAACCTGGCCGAATTCCGCGCCGGCCTGCCCGCCGCCGAACAGACCGACGTGTACAAACTGGAGGAATTTGTGCAGGCGCGCCGCGCCGCCGCACGCGCGGCGCTGCTGGAATGGTTGGACGGGCCGCAGCACGCGGCAACCCTTACCGCCTTTATCAAATTCACGCGCTCGCCCGGCAAGGGCGTTAAGCGGTCTGTGGCGAAGCTGGCAGCGCCGGCGCCTTTGCAGGTGCGCCACGTCATGCCCGGCGTGATCATGGCGCGCTTTGCCCGCGTGCGCGCCTACGAGCCGCTAGTCGAGGCGGAGACCGAAGCGCCGGCGGAACAGATGCACGCCCTGCGCATCGAGTGCAAGTACCTGCGCTACAGTCTGGAGTTCAGCCGCCATCTGCTGGGCAAAGAGGGTGAGGCGCTGATCGATCAGCTCAAGCGCATGCAAGATCACCTCGGCGCGTTCAACGACACCTTCGTCGAACGCGGTCGCCTGCTCGCCTGGCAGAAGGACGGCCTGGACGAGAAGCTCATCCGCGCCCGTCTGCAGGACCTCTCCGACACGGCCGCGCGTCTCCAGGCGGAGTTCCCCGCGGCGTACCGGACGTTCGTAGCGCACGACAACCGGCGTCTGCTGGGCGAAGCGCTGGCGCACATCTAAACTCCTTACTCAGTCCAGCAATACAGAGAGGCCGCACAGCAATCTTCCCATGCTACGCGGCCTCTCTGTCACAACAGATGCGGGACTAACTTACGACCCGCCGCCTTGTGATGCTCCCTTTCTGATTCGCTTCGCCTTAATCTTAACTTGAGCGCGTTAAGGGATTTTGTCGGACTTGTAAGGATTCAATTAACGATCCGTGTTCCCCACTGAACCTAGCGCTGCGGCCTTAGCGGTTTCGGTCAACGCGCTCACGATCTCGGTCATCTGCTCCACCTCGGCGCGCGTCAGCATATCGCCCGCCACGCGACCCACCAAAGGCTTGCCCAGCGCCGCCAGTTCGACTGCCGCGCGCTTGCCCGTCGGCGCGGTCGCTCGCTCCGGCTTGCCCCTGCGCCGCAAACACTCGTTCATCAACTCAAGCAGCCGCTCGCGCGAGAGCGCATCCGCCAACGCCTGCTCAAAATCCTGCGGCAGCACATAGACCGCATCCGCCGCCCCGCGATATTCCTGCAGGCGCTCGCGCGGCTTGCCGTCGCCATCGACCAGGATCATGTGGGGAATGTTGAAAGCGCGCAGGATGTGGTGATACGTATAGAAGTTGCCCAACCCGTTCACAAAGACCACGGAGACGCCGTTGCCGTCCAGGTCCAGTTCTAATGTGCGGGCAAAGCTGGGCAGGGCGAACAATTCAGCCTGTCCCTCGACCAACAGCGCCGCCCGTGCAAAAAGCATGTCGCTGCGATCTTCCTGCAAATAGCGCTGCACCTTGGCGATGTCGTCGGCGCGCAGACCGCCCAGGCTAGGCCGCGTGACGCGGCTGGCGACTTCGCCATCTCGGTCGCAGCGCTGCACGGTCAACACGTTGCCCAGCGGCGCCCGGTTGACGAACTCGCTGGAGTGCGTCGTAAAAATTACCTGGTCATGCCGCCCCAATTCCTCCAGCGTGTTCAACAGCACACGCGTGGCGTGGGGGTGCAGATAGATCTCCGGCTCCTCGATGGCGAAGACGTAATCCTTCTGCGCGTCGCGGATCAGGTCGCACCATGTGCGCAGCGTCGACACCACGAATGAACGCTGCAGGCCTAGGCCGTGCTGGTCAAAGGCCAACTCCACGCCGTTATCGATCGACATGACGCCCCGGGTGAAGATGCTGCGCAGCGAGGGGATGTTCTGATCCAGGTTAAGGCGGACGCGGCTGCGCTGCGGCGTGATCGACACCAGGCCGCGCGACAAGCTCGCTTCCAACTCCTCGACCGGCTGCCACAAGTGCGGCTCCGCCGGGTTGTCGCGGCCGACCAGCGCCTGCAACTCGCGCATCAGCCCGTCGATGCGATGAACGATCGACAGTTCCTGCGCCTGGCCCTGCTCCAACAGGGCGTCGATCAGGTCGCTGATCAGGTTCTTCTTCTCAAGATTCGCCTCGTCGTTGAGGCGGCTGTCCGCCCAAATGATGCGGAATTCGGGCAAAAGAGCGGCGCACTGTTCGCGATCACGCGCCGTCTGCTTGGCATACAGGCCGTCGCCGCGACGGATGAAGCGCGTGCGCCCGGCTGCGGTCCATACCGAAGCGACAGTCAGCGCGTAGGTCTTGCCGTTGAGCGTGCAGTTCTCGCTGTGCCATTGGCTAGGGCGTTCGATCTCGCCCTGCACCGTCACCTCCACGATCACCGGCAAGTCTGTCTGCTTGCCGTTGAACATCGCCTCGTCCAGCTTGGTCGTGTTGCCGAAGGCCATATCCAGAGCCAGCAAGATGGTGGACTTGCCCGCGCTATTGGCCCCAATGATGGCGCTCAACATCGAGCGCCCGCCGCTCCGCCCTGTGGGCAGTTGAAAGCGAAACGCGTCCCGTCGCCACTGAATGTGGACCGCCTTGGACGAACGCAAGCCGGCGCCGTCAGACGTCTCGATCTCGGCGCAGAACGGGATGGAACGAAAACCGGAAATACGCACTTCTCGTATACGCATAGCGATCCTTCGTCACAAACGGGAATGAACAATCATGAGGAAGAACAGCGGCAAGCTTTTCGCCGAGGTCAACTGGCGGTCAGCTTCTCCAGCGCGCGCTGGATCTCGACCATGGCGTAGGTGTCCAACTGGCAGTAGTCGCGCAGGTCCGCGGCAAGCTTGGTTTTGACCGCTTCATCCTGGCAGGCGATCATCTCCGACCAAACCGCCTGGGCATCGTCGCCTTGCTGGATCGCCAGGTCCGCATAAGACAGGCCGGGCACAACTACCGGCAGCACGCTCTTGATGGACGTAGAGCCGAGGAAGGCGGGGTGGTCATAGTAGAGGCGGAACACATCGCGCTGATCCCACAGCCGCGCTGCAATCGAGTGCAATTCGGCGGCAAGCGCCGGCACAGCCTCGGCCAGGTCGATTAGCACCCTGCGCTCGAAGCCGGCATTGTAGGCCACGACCGAGCCGGCGGCCCCGATATGCTTCACCAGGGCGCGCGCCACCGCCGGCCGCGGGTCGCTCTCGTCCTCGTGCAGATACTCGCGATGCCCCAGCCGCCCGTTGCGGTGCAACACATGGCAACTGAACTGGAACGGCATCGCCTGATACGGGTGCATGCCGTCGAAACGCGGCACCGCAAATGCCATTGTCTCAAAGTCAAGGAAGTGGATCGGTCGTTCCAACTGCGCCAGCAGATGACGGATGCCCTCTAAACAAATAACCGGCCGGCCGCTGCGCTGCATCTCCACGTAGGCCCGCTGCGCCGGCGTAAGGGGGAAGTCCGGGGGCACATCGCAGACATGCAAGATGTTGCGCTCCGCCAATTCATCGATCTTGTCGTCGTTCAGCCGCGGGATGGTGAAGATAGATTCACGCGGCACATGCCGCCAGCATAGCCGCTTCAGCGGGCAGGGGAAGGGCCGGTCACAGCGCGTCCCAATGGAGATTGACGGCTCCTGCTTGCGGCTCAACGCGTCGCGCATGGCCTTGAGGTTGTCGCCCAACTGCGCGGCCGCTTCATCGACCTGATCCGTCACATCTTCGACGGCAAAGAAATTGCTCAGGTCCGGATAGACGCATTCCCGGCTGTTGATGCGCATCAGCTTGACCGCGCCGATGCGCATGCCGCAGCCCTCCAGCACGTAACGCTGAATCGACAAGTCCTCCACGTGATAGGGCTTGACCTGAGTCGAGGACTTGACCTCGATGATGTCCCAGGCGCCGTCCTCGCGCTTGTGCAGAATGTCGCAGCGTACAAGGATATCGTCATAGAGGAAGGCCGGCTCAAACAGACACGCTGCGCCGTTGCGCAGCGCCTCATCGGTCTCGTCCAACGACTTGCGCCGGAACGAACTGATCAGCACGCCGCCGGGGAAACGCTCCCGCGCCAGTTCGCCCACGTCCGTCCCCTGGTCCATGATCCTGCGCTGGCTCAGGCTAGGCGGCGACACCTGATGAGGCCGCCATATTTCGTACCACAGGCGTTTAATGCACTGTCGCCCGCTGATATATTTGGTCTTGGTCAGCCGCGGGGTCATCACCTTAGGCCTCCTTCTCTTGCTCCGGTTCGCCAGGCTTCGCCGTCTTTGTCGACCGGCGCGCGGCCAAGCTGTCCGGGTAGTAGCGGTTGCGCTCCTCGATCTCGTCGGCCTTGGAAGCGGGCGCCGGTTTCCACGCACGAATATCGACCACGCCGATCTCGACGCCGTGACTCTGCGCGCGCTCGCCCGCCAGTTGTTCCAGCTTGGCGACCGCCTCAAGATAGCCGGACGGATCCAGGAAAATCGGCACATAGATGCCGTATCTGGCGCGATCCGCGATCATATAGGTCGGCAACTGGATGCCGATGCCGTCTTCGAACCGTGCGCTGTGGAAGAGCTTCACTTCGGCCAGACAGCGAAAGTCGTGCCCGATGGAAAACTTGAAGTCAAGAAAGCCGCGCCCGGTCAACGCCTCGCGGTCCATATGAATGTTCAGCGCGCGGCACATAGGCCGCAGCCAATGCTTCAGCGCGATCTGCACGTCTTCTTCGCTGCGCAGGACAGGAGCGCCGTCGGGCGCTGTCGTAACCAGCAGCTTATGGCCGTCGTCCTGCTCGACCAGGTAACGGATCTCATAGAAGAAGCGCTTGATCGCCTCGAAAAACTCGCGGTCGGACGTGATGCGCTGTCCGGCTAGCGCCTGGATGCGCTCCGGCGAGATGCCGAGCGTACGCGCCAATGCCTCCATGTCCGCCGCGCCGCCGTCGCCCTCCGCCGATGCATCTTCATTGCGCAGTTCCTCTGCTAGCCGGCGGCTGTTGTCCAGCAGCCAACGCGACAAGAACTCGCTGCCCGCCGCCCACCCCTCGTCGCAGCGACGCAAATGGCCCAGTTCCTCCAGCGCGTGAAGCAGCGAGATCAGGCGCACCTCTGCACAGTCCGCCAACCGGGTTCGGATGCCGTCCTCGTCCAGCGCGCCCGCCTCGGCGATCGCCAGCAAAATACGGCGTTCGGCCACGCTCAAGCGGTGGAAGTCCAGCCGGAAAAAGCTCGCCAACATCTGGTCCACTTCCAGGTCGTCGTCCTGGACAGCCCGCAGATGCCCGCCTTTCGCGTCGGGCACGAACAGCCGCTGGCACAGATACTGCACCAGGTAGGGATGGCTGTTGGTGTAGTCTAGGATCGCTTCGACCAGCGACTCATCCGCCTGCACCGGTCGCGCCGACTGGGCCTGACGCACCAGCGCCTTCGCCCCCTCGCGGTGCAGCGTCCACAGATTGACCATGTGAAAGCCGAACAAAAACGGGCTGGTCATCCAGCTTCCGCTCTGGTCGGTGAGTTGCGTCAGCAGCCGCGTGGAGGCGATGACGGCGCGCAGGTTGCCTTCCTGCATCGCCTTGCGCAGGCGCGCCAGCCAGGCCGACTGCGTCTGCCCGATCTCTACCAGCACCTCGGCCTCGTCCACCAGCAGGAGCAGTTCGCGGCCGTGGCGCATGGTGTCACGCCCCAGGCGACGCAGAATATTGGCGGCGTCATCGTCCCGCAGACACGTTATGTCCACATCCAGGCGCGCAAAACGCTCCGCTACATCCTCAATTGCCAGGTATAGCTCGCCGGAAAGGTCCTGCGGCGTGCTGCAGCCCTGCAAGTCCCAGAACAGCGGCACATAAGGGGATTCGTCCTCATCAGTAAGGTGTTCGAGCTGGCGCAGGAGCGATGTTTTGCCCATGCGCCGCGTGCCGACTACCCAAAAGGCGGTGTCCTGGGCGTTGAGCAGGTATTCGATGAGGCTTTTGCGGTCGTAGTGATCCGCGCCCCGCACCCAGCGGCCGACGATATACGGGTTGCCGACCAGATTCTGTCCTTCTTCCAAACGCTGTTCCCTAATTTTGGATTGCGGCCCGACACATACTCCTCACTAATAGTTGACGATAATTCGCCCATTTGGATACGGATAATGCCAACTATCTTTGTATGCAGGGGGCCGCGAAGCAGTCTGTCCGGCCGGGAGAAGCGTTTGACGGGGCATTTCAGGCCGTTCTGCGGCTAAGTGCTCTGGTAACTATGTTTCTGTCATTCTGACGACCGGAGGGAGGAAGAATCTGCTTGTCCGCTACACAGAGATTCTTGGCCTTCGGCTCAGAATGACAACTGCACAAAATATGTTAACAGAGCAACGAGTTGGGCTGCAGCACCGTGGAAAACCAATAAAAAAGCGTGACGAGGGATGCGCGCCTCGTCACGCCGTCGTTTCTGCCTACAGCCGATGCGTCAGTGGATGCCGCTCGCCCCCGGCTCCTCTGCGTCGAACTCCAAAAATTCGCCCGTGATCGTGTACATGATGCGCTCGCAGATATTGGTCACCCGGTCGGCAAAGCGCTCCAGGTTATGCGCCGCCCAGGACATATAGTTCGCCTGGTCGCTGCGGTCGGGGTGCGCCATCATTGTCGTGACCAATTCGCGGTTCACCTTATTGTACATGGCGTCGATCTCGTCGTCCTCAAGCGGGATCGCCTTCGCCGCCTCCAGGTCGCGGTTGACGAACGCGTCCAGCGCGCGACGCATCATATCCGTGCCGCGGTCGGCCATAACCTGGATTTCGGGCGTCGGCTTCACCACCGGCTCCAAGCCCAGCATCAGAGTGATGCGCGCGATGCCCTTGGCATAGTCGCCCATGCGCTCTAATTCCGTGGATATCTCCAGGATGGCGGCAAGCAGACGCAGATCGCCTGCCATCGGCTGCTGCGTGGCGAGCAACACGAGCGTGTCTCGTTCAATCTCGAAACGACGCGCATTGAGCGTGCGGTCATACTTGATCAGACGCTTCGCCGTCTCCAAGTCGCGCTCGCGCAAGGAGCGCACCGCGTCCTGGATCGCTTCGGCGACCATGCTGCCCAACATAATCATCTCGTCCTGCAATCGTTGCAGTTCACGCGTGAAGTGAATGCGTGTCACCATTGAACAGCCGTCCCTTCCAATTCGCTGCGCCAATCAGCCTTATCATGCGGAGTTCACGCTATTGTAGCCTGAGCCGGGGTTGAGCGCAATCGCAGCCCCCTATCGACGTGCAGGCCTGAGTTTGGCATCGCCTCGCGCCTCGATGGGCGTTGCGCTACCGCTTTACCCGAAGCGCCCCGTAATATAGTCCTCGGTGGCCTTGTTTTGAGGCCGCGTAAAGATCTGCTCAGTCGGCCCGAACTCGGCCAAGCGTCCGGTGCGGCTGTCGTCGACCATGTAAAACGCCGTATAGTCCGACACGCGCGCCGCCTGCTGCATATTATGCGTCACGATGATAATCGTATAGGTCTTCGTCAATTCGTGCATCAAGTCCTCGATGCGCAGCGTGGCAATCGGATCCAGCGCCGAGCACGGCTCATCCATCAGGATGATATCCGGGCGGACGGCAATCGCACGCGCAATGCACAGCCGCTGCTGTTGCCCGCCCGAAAGCCCCAGCGCGCTCTGGTCGAGCTTATCCTTCACCTCGTCCCACAAGGCTGCATTGCGCAGCGACTCCTCCACCAGGTCGTCCATATCGCCGCGAAACCCGTTGATCTTAGCCCCCCAGGCGATGTTGTCGTAAATGCTCTTGGGAAAGGGGTTCGGCTTCTGGAAAACCATGCCCACGCGCCGCCGCAACTCCACCGGATCGATCTCCGGCGCGTAGATATTCTGGCTGTTAAAGATCACCTCGCCCTCGACGCGTGCGCTGGGAATGAGGTCGTTCATCCGGTTGAAACTGCGCAAGACGGTGCTCTTGCCGCAGCCGGAAGGGCCAATCATAGCCGTGATCTTGTTGCGAGGGACCGCCAGATTGACGTCCTTTACAGCGCGAAAGTTCCCATAGTAGACGTTCAGGTTCCGAGCGACGATCGACATGTCCGACATGTCGCCGTCCGGCGGAGTCCCGTTCGCAGATTGGTCCGTTTTCATCACCGTCGAATCCAGTTTGAGCATCTTCACATCCTCTGGCTGCTATAGCGATTGCGCAGGTAGATGGCGGCGGAGTTCATGACGATCAACAAGAGCAAGAGCGTCAGACTGGCCGCCGCGGCCAGGTTTCTGAACTCCGCCTGCGGGCGAGCAGTCCACTGGTAGATCTGTGCAGGCAGCACCGTGAACTTTGCGAAAGGCCCGCTCGGGTCCATCGTGATGAAGGTCGACGCGCCGACTACGACCAGCGGGGCGGTCTCGCCTATCGCACGCGAGACCGCCAGAATCGAACCGGTCAGAATGCCGCCGATGGCATTGGGCAGCACATGGCTCCACACCGTTTGCCAGCGCGTGGCGCCCAGGCCGTAGCTGGCCTCGCGCAGCGACGGCGGCACGGCGCGGATCGCCTCGCGCGCGTTGATGATGATCAGCGGCAGGGTCAACAGCCCCAGCGTCAGTCCGGCGGAGAGCGCGGTGCGTCCGTTCGCTGTCGTCGGGTCGGACGCACCGAACACAGCCCCGCTGGTAAGCGGCTCCAGCGCCCGCACAAAAATCGCCAACCCCAGCAAGCCGTAGATGATCGACGGCACGCCCGCCAAGTTGTTGATGTTGGTGTCCACCAGACTGCTGAACCAATTGCGGTGCGAATATTCTTCCAGGTACACCGCTGTGCCGATGCCTAACGGCACGGCGAAGAGCATGCAAATGACGACGACCCACAGCGAACCCAGGATAGCCGTGCGCACGCCGGCCACCGCCGGGTTGGAGCTTTGCGGCGAGGCGACGAAATCCCACGACACCCAGTTGCGCCACTCCAATTCGGCGCCCGCCATGTCAGCAACAACCGCCTCGATCTCCGCCTTGCGCAACAGAGAATCTGACAAAGGCCACGTACGCACGATAGTAGGCCGCACAACTTCGGCCACAACCAGGTCCAACACATCTTCGCGCGTCCGTTCGGCCATCGGCTGCCAAGCTTCCAGCGCGCGCATGCGACCGGCGGAAACGCCGGCGGCGAGAATACGCGCTAGGGCATCCTTGTCCAGCTCCGCCAACGCCGCATCGGGGCTAACGGACGCATCCTGGGCCGCCGCCCACGCCGCCAGGGACTGCGGGTCCTGTTCATTCTGTACGGCCACATAGCCGAACGAATCGTTGACTATCGACGCGAGCAGGGCCGTCAACGCCAGGATGCCGACCAGCGTCGACGCCATAAAGAGAACGCCGAACAGTCTCCCGCGCCGGTGCCGCCACTCGTCGAATCTGCGCAACGCGACGCCGGCAGGGAATGCGCCGTCCTCGGTCCCTTTACTTCGCTTGATCGTCATGATCCATACGCCTCACTATTCGTACGCCTCATTCATACACCTCATTCGTACACCTCGCGGAAGCGACGCACGATGCGGCGGCTGACGATATTCAGGCCGAGCGTCATCGCAAAGAGCACCAAGCCGACGGCAAAAAGGCTGTCATAATCGACCGAGTTGTAGCTGATGTCGCCGCCGCTGATGCGCACCATATACCCCGTCATGGTCTCCCCCGCCGTAAAAGGATTGACCAGCGCCATGTTGTTGAATGCGTCTCCCCAGCTCGCAAAGTTGCGGGGACCGGCGCCCGCCGCGATGGCGACGACCATCGTCTCGCCGATCGCACGCGAGATCGCCACGATCACCGCCGCCGCCAGCCCCGATAGCGCCGCCGGCAACACAATGCTGACGGACGTCTCCAGCTTGGTCGCCCCTACCCCATAGGCCGCCTCGCGCAAGGACATCGGCACTGCGCGCAACGCATCCTCGCTCATAGACGTGACCAGCGGCAGGATGAGGATGCCCACGACCAAACCCGCCGAAGCGATGTTGTAGATCTGCACCACATCCGCGCCGATCAGGCCGCGTAGCAGCGGCGTCATGAACGTCAGGGCGAAGTAACCGTAGACCACTGTCGGCACGCCGGCCAGAATTTCCAAAATCGGCTTGAGCGCGCTGCGCACCTTCGGCGGCGCATATTCGCTGAGATAGATGGCGACCATCAACCCCACCGGCAAGGCGATCAACATGCCGATAAAACTGATCGCCAGCGTCATCAGCAACAGCGGCCAAATGCCGAACGCATTGATGCGCGGCTGCCAGGAGATGCCCGTGAAGAAGTCCCAAAATGTTACTTCAGGTCGCGCGAAAAAATGCACGGCCGTGTTCACCAACACCACGACGATGCCGATCGTCGTGAAGATCGAAACAACCGCGCACAAATACAAAAAGACCTGTACGACCATCTCGCCCGGCCGCCGCTGTTTCGTCAAATCCATTCGTGCGCCCGCCGACCGTTCCGGCGCGCCGAGTTGCGGCGAACGGGCGTATATCTCACTGTGCATGGCCATACTCCTCATCGTCGCCGGCAAAACCAGGCGGATGGAGAGCAGGCCGCAGCCTCTCCCCACCCGCGTTGACGCTTATCATCCGGCGCGGCGATTCTCTCGTCGCGACAGCTTTATTGCCCCATAGCGGCCAGCCAAGCCGCCCGCGCCCCGTCGAGCGCCTCGTCACTAGCCGGGAAGTAGCCGACCCGCTCTACTTCCTCATTGACATACGTCAAGTAGAAATTGACGAAGGCGGCAACCTGCGGCTTGCTCTGCATGATGCCCGCATCGGTGTAGATGAAGAGCGGGCGAGCCAACGGGTAGCTGTTGGCGTCTACAGACTCGGGCGTGGCTTCGACGCCGTCAATCGGGAGAATGTCGATGACGCCTTCATTCTCGACATAGTAGGCGTAGCCGAAATAGCCGATGCCATACTTGCTGCCGGCGACGCCCTGCACCAGGACGTTGTCATCCTCGCTCAACTGGAGGTTGGCCGCGTCCAGAAACTTGGTCTCCGCCTCTTCGCCGTAAGCAGGCTCCATGACGGCCTCGACGAAGAAGTCATACGTGCCGCTGTCCGTGCCGGGAGAGAAGCGCTGAATCGGCTCCGCCGGCCAAGCCGCATCCACGTCCGACCAGTTGACCGCATCGACGCTGAAGATTTGCGCAAGCTGCTCCATCGTCACGCCGTCGGACAGCCAGTCATTCTCCGGGTTGACCACGACGGCCAGCGCGTCCGTCCCCACGCGGATTTCGATAGGCGTGCGGCCGATGGCGGCGCAGTCTTCGACCTCGGATTCTTTGATCGGGCGGCTGGCGTTGGAGATGTCGGTCTCGCCGGATGCGCAGAAACGCTCGAAACCGGCGCCGGAACCGATGCTGTCAATCGTGATATTGCCGCCGTAGCCCTCATTGATGAAGCGCTCGGCCATGGCCTCGCTCAGCGGGTACACCGTCGAGCTGCCCGCGGTCACGATATCGCCGGTCACCGTCAGCGGGTCCACCATCGGCAACTCGCCTTCCGCCGGGGCCGAAGCCTCTGCCGCAGGCGCTTCGGTCGCAGGCGCCGCCGCGGCTTGTTCGCTCGCAGGCGCAGCAGCCGGAGACGATCCGCTGCAAGCCGCCAAGGCCAGAACTGCCAGTGCAGCCGCCATTAACCAACTCAATCGACGCATAGAGTTTTGCTCCTTGTGTAGTTTGCAATCATTCCGGTGCGCAGATGACCCGCGCACAAGCCAACTGGCCGTCGCCGACAAATCTGGAGGCTGGCCTCGGCTTGAGTGTACGCGTATGCGATTAACAGACGGGATGCAAACGACAAAGAGAACGTTAAGCGTTAGTTAACGTTCTGTGAGGATCAATATTGGGGATGGCTCAGGAGTTGCGCTGCAATGGGCGGGCCGATCGCAACGTTAACGCTACGGCGCTTCGCTCTTCTCAACTTGCGCGCCGGATGTTTCATCCGCAGGCTGCTCCGCCGGCTCGGCAATCAGCAAGGTAAAATGGAATTCGCTCCACTCTCCCTCCACGCTATCCGCCCAGATTTCGCCGCCGCTGGCCTGCACAATGTGCTTGGCAATGGCAAGTCCCAGCCCGGTCCCGCCAAAAGCGCGCGAACGGTCTGTCTTGTAGAAACGCTCAAACACACGCGTCAATTCGCTGCGGGGAATGCCGATGCCCTCATCGCGCACAGTCACCTCGACGTAGGGCGGCGCAGCCTCCGCCCGCACGGTCACATCCCCGCCGCCGGGGGAGAACTTGATGGCGTTGTGCAAGAGGTTCGTAACCACCTGCTGCATACGCCGGCTGTCCGCCAAAACCGGCGGCAGGTCTTCAGGGATCTGCACGTCGAGCAAGACATGCGCGCGTTCAGCCTGGGGACGCAGACGCTCAACGGCCGGCAGGACGATATCGCGCAGAGACAGCGGCCCGAGAACCAGCGGCGCCTGCCCCGATTCGATGCGCGATAGTTCCAAGAGCTCCTCGACCATCTGCGTCAACGCGTCGACTTCCACTTCCATGCGATCCAAAAAACGCGCCGCCGCCGGCGGATCGTCGATAGCGCCGTCGCGCAAGGTTTCGACCAATGCGTGCAGAGAAGCCAACGGCGTGCGCAACTCGTGCGAGACATTGCTCACAAAATCTTGGCGCACGGTCTGCAGCCGTCGCAGTTGCGTCAGATCCTGCAGCAACACCAAATAGCCGCGTCGCGAGCGCTTGAGCAAGGGCGTAACGATCACGCGGATGAACTGGTCGTTCGCCAACTCGACGGTCGCCGACTGCTCCGCCCCAGATTGGCGGCAGCGCGCCCATACCTCCGCCACGCGGTGGTCGCGCGTGACCTGCACGAACGAGCGACGCAATGCCTGCGCCCTGGTCGTCTTTAACAGGCGCGCCGCCGCCGGGTTCACCAAACGCACGTCACCCATCTGGTCCAGGATCATCACGCCGTCCGTCATCACATGCATCACGGTGTTGAGGCGATCTTTCTCCCTGGCGCGCTTCTTCATCTGGCGCTGAAGCTTGTCCGCCATCTCGTTGAGCGCTTTCCCCAGCCGGCCAAGCTCATCGCGCCGCAACATGATCACGCGTGCGTTCAAGTCTCCGCCGGTGATGCGCTCGATCATCTCCGTCAGCTTGCGCAGTGATCGGCTCGTCCGGCCGGCGGTCACAGCAAGGATCAGGATGATGAGAATGCTTGCCGCAGCACAGGCGGCGAGCAAGCGATTGCGCGCCTGCGCAAGCGTCGCCTCAAGCTCTCGGTTGGAAACCGCCAGCCGCACGGCGCCGGCCGTCTCGCCGTCGACCGCCACCGGAGCGGCCACAAACATCATCGGTTCCCCATCGGCGTCGCGGCGATGCGCCTCAACGTTGCCTGCCAGCGCGGCGCGCACTTCTTCGGGCATGCCCTCGCCCTCGACGGGCGCAGCGCCAAGAGAGTCCGCCAATACGGCCCCCTGGCTGTCATAAGCGGTCAGTCTCGCGCCGGTTACATCGGCCAACTGGCGCAGCGTTTCGCCCAATGCGCCGTCGTTCTGCGACCAAGCGCGGATGAACGCTTCCTGCGCTGCGATGCGCTCGATCTGTTCCACATAATGCACGTCGATCCGTTCGCGATAGAATAAGCCGAGGCGCAGCCATAACAGAGCGGTCGTGGCCGCCATGATCACCAGTACGGCAACCGCGGGCCACAACGATAGCCGCGCCGGCGCCTTCCGCCAAAGCCGGCTCAAAGCGTTTCCTCCAGACGTCGAGCGCCCTTTGTCGGTCATCTGCTCCGCCATTTCGTCACCTCCGCAGACCGCGCAAACACATCATCGCAGCGTATACAAGCGCACAGATTGCCGCGCCGCGCCCGCCGTCACCCCTCAAAACGATAGCCCACCCCGCGCACCGTGACAATGCGCACCGGCCTCGACGGGTCCTGCTCGATCTTCTCGCGCAGCCACCGCACATGTACATCGACTGTACGACTGCCGCCGTCATAGTCCCAACCCCACACGCGTTCCAGCACCAGATCGCGGCTCAGCACGATGCCGCGGTTGTGTGCAAAAAAGACCAGCAGATCGAACTCCTTCGGCTTCAGATGCTGCGCCCGCCCCTGGCAAGACACCTCGCGGCGGTTCAGGTCGATGGTCAAATCGTCGAATACAAGCGTTTCCTGCCGCAAGCCCGCGTCCCGCTCTTCGGCGGCCTGCACGTTGGCCTCCTCGCGCGCCAGGCGCACACGACGCAGCAGCGCCTTGACGCGCGCCATCAACTCGCGCATGCTAAAAGGCTTGCTTAGGTAATCGTCGGCCCCCACCTCTAACCCAACGATCTTGTCCACCTCGTCGGCGCGCGCCGTCAGCATGAGGATCGGCGCATTGGTCTCCTGCCGCAGGATGCGGCACACCTCGAAGCCGTCCATGACAGGCAACATGATGTCCAGCACCACCAAATCAGGTCGCTCGCGACGGGCTGTTTCCAGCGCTTTCGCCCCGTCCATCGCGGTGATGACCTCATAGCCCTGTTTCATCAAATTGTACTCCAGCGTGTCGACCAACGCCGGCTCATCCTCGACCACAAGCACCTTTTGGCTCATCGTTTTCGTCCCGTTCATACAACGACGAACAGCAGAAACCGCGCTAGTTTGCTTTCAAGCAAGTGCAGGCGGGCATGCGTCTGCCCTGAGTATCTACGCAATAGGGGCCGCGCACAAATCGCAGCCGCGCCTTGGCGCTGCGCGCACCCGAATAGGATCGGTCGTTTAGGATTGTGTCACCCACAGAGGATCGCGCCGAATTGAGCTACGGATTGCTGCGCGAGACGACCAAAATGCCCGCGCAAATTACGGCGATGCCCACCCATCGCAGCAGCGGAACGCTCTCGCCAAGCACCAATTTCGCGGTGAGGGCTACGAGGACAAAATTGAGGGCCAGGAAAGGGTAGGCGACGCTCAGGTCCAGCTTCGTCAGAACGGCGATCCAGGCCAACGCGCCCACGCCATACAACACCAAGCCAAGCAAGACGAGCGGAGAGCGGACGATCATCGTCAGCAACGAGACCAAATTGGCGGCCGCGTTTTCCGCGCCGGGCTGGCTGACGCCCAGCTTGAGCGCTGTTTGCCCCGCCACGCCGGCCGACACCGATAGGAGAATAAGCCACAAGTAGTGCATGACCTGCTTTTTCATCGCCACACGCCGCAAAGCAACCGGCATCCTGCCCGACCCCACAAAAAACCGCCTTCAACCTGCGTTCAAGGCGGTTGCCAGATGAGCCCCCTGGGACTCGAACCCAGAACCCGCGGCTGAAAAGGCCGAGAACAAGTCGGAGCCGCAAAAGCTCACGCC
>CAZYSJ010000089.1:17173-19106 GCA_964649875.1 uncultured Caldilineaceae bacterium | reverse complement strand
ATCTATGTGATCTTCGGCGCCGTTCTGGTTGTGTTGGCGCTGGCGCTTCACGAGCGATTGAAGGCCGGCTCGACTGCGCTTGTTCGGACGGCGACGGCCTTCGGACTAATCTGGGCCGGTCTGGTGATTGCCAGCGGCATGATCGCAAACATCGGCGCAGGCGTAGTCTCTGGCCTCTATGACACAGACCCGGCGCAGGCTGCGACGGTATGGGCGGCTATTGACGCTGTGGTCGAGGGATTAGGCGGCGGCAATGAGATTGTCGGCGGCCTTTGGGTCCTATTGTTAAGCTGGGCTGCTTTACAAACAAAAGTGCTTTCTAAGGCATTGAACTATCTTGGGTTGGTGGTCGGCGTGGCAGGCATTGTCTCGGCCATACCGGCGCTTGGCGATCTGGGAGGGATGATTTTCGGCCTAGGCCAGATTGTATGGTTCGTATGGCTGGGCATCGTCATGATGCGCAGCACACAAGGTGCAGAGACCTAGAAACCTGACTTGTTCCGTTACCTAATACGGGAGTCTACCGCCCGTCCACCCGCACCAAATCCGGCGGATACCGCACCAATACGCGGTATCCGCCGTTCCACGGATGTTCGCGTGCAAACTGGCTGACGATCCCCGTCACGCGCCAGCGCTCACCCTTGTTCACATACGGACGTTTCCAGTCCAGGCTGCTGCGCACCGTCACGCGCACCTCCGCCTCGGGCGCGTCCGGGTCGCACAGATAGATGCTGTCCCCCTGCCAGCCGGTCACCACGCCCTCGAACGTCACCAGCCGCCCCTCCAGAGACTCGCCCACATCGCACGCGGCCACGGGCAGCGGCAACAGCGGCGCGCCCGCGGCATAGCGCCACACGTGGTCTGGCTGGTCAACCGTCACCTCCAGCTCGCCGCGGAAGGAGGTCAGCCGGCCGCGCACCAACACCCAGTCGCCCTCCGCCATCGGCATAAAGACGCCGCTGCGCAAGTACACCTGCACGCCTAGCCCGGCTACACCCGAAGACGCGTCCGCCGCCTCCGCCACATAGACCGCCGAGTTGAACAACCCGGGCGGCGCCACCACCTGGGCGCGGAACTCCACCCCCGCATTCAGCCCCAACAACTTGGCCGAGGCCAGCGACCCCGGCGCGCCCGGCGCCTCGCCCTGCTCTATCTTTTGGGCGACCGCCTCCTTGGTTGAGGTTCCATCCGTTGCGGGGTCCGGCGGCTTGGGCGGCTCCGTATGGCCATTGGGCATGCGATTATACGCGCCCGGCGACGGCTCAGCCCCGCTCGTCCATACGCCTCCGTCCGGCAGACGCGCCAGGCTGCGGCCATCTCCCGGCGCGCGCTCCCACTGCAACGCGTCCGCCTCCTCGCCTGCCGGCGTCAACAGCCGGATGCGGTCCCCGTCGTCGTTGAGACTTAGGCGCGTCTCCCCGCGCCACAGCGTCAGATAGCCGTGCGCCGGCACAAAACGGTCGCCGCCGAACACGAATTGACGCCCGCCGGCCTCGTCGCCGCTGCGGTCGGTCAGACGCCAGCCGCCCAGCCCTACGGGCGCATCGCCAGCGTTGAAAAGCTCCACGAACTCGTCGTCGCTGTCGGCGGAGCCGTCGCCGTTCACATCGCCGCGCGGGGCGGGCAGCGCCTCGTTGAGCACAACCCGCCCGCCCTCGGCATGCTCGATGCGGATCGGCGCGGTGACTGCAAAATCCCCGTCCAGTTCCGTCGCCACGGCGTAGAGAAAGCTGCCCGGCAGCGCAGGGACGGCGACCTCCCAGCGTCCGCCGGCAGGCGGCGTGTCGAGTTGGCGCACCAACTTGTCGTCTTGCCACAGCGACAGACCGGCAACCTCGCCGCTGCGGTCACCGAAGACGATCTCCAGATGCAGTTCGTTGGCCGGTTGGGTCGCGCCGCCCATCCACGGGCCATCGCGCACGCGCAACGTCAG
>CAZYSJ010000089.1:5849-17073 GCA_964649875.1 uncultured Caldilineaceae bacterium | reverse complement strand
CCCCACTGCCAGGCGGGCACGTTGATGACCGACGCCTGCGCGGCGGCGATGACATCGTCGCCGTGTACTATCGCCGGATCTGCGACCGCCACAAAATCCAGACCGTCGGCGGCTGCGGCCGCGGCCAGGTAATGCGGCGGCGCAACGCCTTCCGGCGAGAAATTGCTGATCGCCCCCAGCGTACCCCACAGCCCAATCAACCCGTCGCCCACTGCGGGACGCTCGCCTGTTATGGATGCGGGCAGCGCACGCACGTCGAACGGCTGCGGCGCCCCGGCCATAAATCGCAGCCGGACATCGACGGTCGCAGGATATCGGAAGCCGGGCACGCGCTGCAAGCTCTGCCCCGCGGCGGCGCGCAGGTTACCCGCCAACCCCAGCGCTGCATAGTCCCCATTGCGGTACGCCATCGCATCCGCCAGCCGCAAAGAAGGGTCGAGCAGGATGACTTCGTCGCCGTCATCGTTGAGCGCCAGCGCGCCGCTTGCCAATTCCCGGCATTTGGGCAGGTTGGGGATGGCGGCGTCGCTATCCTCGATCTCGGCATCCGGCTCACGCCCCCACTGCGCGCGGAAAGCGCTGCCGTTGCGCGCGATCACAAAGACCTGCCCAGGGGCCAGCCTGTGGCCGTCCGGCAAGGCGTGCATGCCCTCTCCGTCACCCGGCGTTTCCGCGTCGCCGAGCGACCAGCCCGTCAGGTCTGCGTCCGCCGCCCCGACGTTGGCGAGAACGATGTACTCCCGCTCGGCGCTCAGATAATTGACCTCGTCGATCGCCAAGGCCGGCGGCTGTGGAGCCATTTGCCACAACTCAGGCAGCGCAGGCGTCGGCGCGACCGGCTCCGTCGTTGCTGTCGGCGGCGGCACGGCGGTGGACTCCGGCGTTGCGCTCGACGCAGGCGTTGCCGTCGGAGCCGACGGCGAATACGGCATACCTGGGCTGCCCAAGTCGCCCATAGACCCCGGCCAGGGGGATGTCGCCGCGGCCCACGGCGCTTGCATATCGTCGCCCTGGCGCTCTAGGCTGGCGCCTTCCAGCGCGGTGATCCTCGCCCCCTCTCCCCACCTCACCTGGTCGACCGCGACCATGTCGGCCGCATACAGGATCAATCTGCCCTTCTGGTTATGCAAGCGCAGTTGGTCATATACATAATCTACCGGCGCTCCGCCGTTTATTGCCGGATCTCCTTCGACGCCGAGGACGACCGCCTGGCCTGGGTTGACCCAGAGATCGCGGTCGATGACGTATTCTCGATCATGCGCCGCCAGGATGTATGACAGCAGATTCACCGGCTCTTCGCCCGCGTTGAACACCTCGATCCATTCGCCGTCCGCGTCGTCGACCTCGTGCGGGTCGACCATCACTTCGGCGATCACCAAGGAAGGGGTATTGCCGGCAACCTGCGCGGCGACGAGCGCGGGGAACGGGCGCACCGCGACGAGCCATGCCGCCACGCACGCGCCCAGCAGCGCCGAGGCCGCGCCGCGCGCCAAATTCGCCGGGCGCAGCGCACGCCCATAGCAAAACCGGCCGGATCGACGGGGAATACACACGGCCCACTCACCTGCTTGCGCGGGATGATGGTTGTCGGTTCAGATTAATGCGCTATGCGCTGGATCACAGCGCCGGGCGGATCCGGCGCTTCCTTCTATCATAGGACGGGCTAGAGAGGGCTGTCAACTTAAAATTTCGCGACCGCCGCATCATTTTCGCCATTCGGGGGGCGATCATGTTTTGGTTCGATCGCTTCATACGCACGATGTCATGTTGAGTGAAGCACGTCCTGCGGTTAAGTTGCCAGCTTCGCCGCCGCGTCGAGGTCAAACGAGAAGTAGTCGCACGTCAGCTCTTCGCCCGCGGCAATGTCACGGGCCGCCGCATCATGGTCGCCGAGCGATAGAACATTGGGCTCCGCCGCATGGTTCATATGCTTAGAATGATCGCCGCACAGCGTAATCACCTCCCGCCCCTCCGCCATCTCAGCGTAGCCGTACTTGGCATAGTATGCCCGGATCGGCTGCGGCAAGGCGACCAGTTCCTCGACCGGCAGACGGATGTCCACCCGCGGGTCAAAGACCCAGATCGCCTGTCCCTTGGCGATGGGTTCATCCGTAAAGCAGCCAAGGCCGTGAATAGCGCTTGGCCTGAGAGACGCATGGACCAGCAACATGGCCTTTTCTCCTTTTCAACGATCCGTCATTGCTGCAAGAGTTGAATATCGTCCGGCGCCCATTCGACCCGGATCGGGTCGCCGACCGCGAACGCCCGCCGGTTTGCCCCATGTACATTCTGCATGCGCACGACGAGGGCCGCGTCGGGCCATAGTTCGACGGTGTAGCGGGTGTCGGTTCCCAAATAGGCAATATTGCGCACCACGCCGGTGAGTGAATTGGGCGTCTCGCTGCCGTTGCGGTGCGCCAGCCCCAGCTTTTCCGGGCGGATCGCCAGCGTCACGTCCTGGCCCTTATGCAGCGCATGGCCGTTGGGCGCAAAGGACAGCCGCAGCGCGCCGGGCAGTTTCACGACGACGCACCCCTCGTCAATCTCGTCCACCGCGCCCTGCAAGAAATTACTCTCGCCGATGAAGTCCGCCACAAAGCGCGTCGCAGGCCGCTCGTAGATATTCGCCGGCGTATCGACCTGCAAGACTTTGCCCTGGTTCATGACTGCGATCCGGTCAGACATGATCAGCGCTTCCTCCTGATCATGGGTGACATAGATAAAGGTCATGCCCAACTGCGCCTGCAAGTGCTTTAGTTCCAATTGCATCGCCTTGCGCAGCTTCAGGTCCAGCGCGCCCAGCGGCTCGTCCAGCAAGAGAACGGCCGGCCGGTTGACGATAGCCCGCGCCAGCGCCACGCGCTGTTGTTGGCCGCCGGAAAGCTGGCTGGGCGTGCGCTGCGCCAGTTCCGACAGACGCACCATCTCCAGCGCCTCCGCCACCCGCCGCTCGCGTTCCGGCGCGCCGACATGCTTCACCTTCAGCCCAAAGCCCACATTCTGCGCCACGGTGAGATGCGGAAACAGGGCATAGTTCTGAAAGACAGTGTTCACCGGCCGCAGATGCGGCGGCACATCGTTCATGCGCCTGCCCCGGATCAGTATTTCCCCGGCGGTGGCCTGCTCAAACCCGGCGATCAGGCGCAGCGTGGTCGTCTTGCCGCAGCCGCTCGGCCCGAGCAGCGTAAAGAACTCGCCGGGGGCAACCGACAGATCGATGGCATTGACTGCCGCAGGTTGGAGACCCGCAGCCTGGGCGGCGCGGCGCGATTCGCCATAGACTTTGGTCACGCGCTGCAATTGTACGGCAAATTCACCCATTACTTGCCTCCGCGCGGCGTGGAGCCGCGCTCAAGCGCCGGCGCATTCGGCCGCATGGCCGGGCCAGGCTGCCGCCCATCAACGGCGGGATCGCCGGCTAGAGAATCGACACGAATCGCCTGTTGCGTCTCGCCTCGGCGTCGCAGCCACTCGGTAAAGACAACCGTCAGGAACGAGCCGACGATCACCACAGAGGCCATCGCTACCACGATGGGCAAGCGCGTCGGAAAGCGCAACTGCGAATAGAGATAGGTGGGCAAGGTCGGCTCCGAACCGACCAGAAAGAAGGTCAAGGCGAACTCATCGAACGATGTGGTGAACGATGTCAGAAAAGCAGCGAACAGGGCCGGCAACGTCAGAGGCAGCGTCACGCGCCACTGCGCGCCGAGATAGGTCGCGCCCAGGTCCATGGCGGCCTCTTCCAGATTGGCGTCCAACCCGGACAGCCGCGCCATCACGATCAGGATCACCACCGGCAAATTGATCACTACATGCCCCATGCCCACAGTCCACAACGACAGCGGCAGGTTGATCTGTGCAAAGCCCATGAGCATCGTCACGCCCAACACCACCGACGGAACCACCAGCGGAAGCATGGCCGCCATGATGAGGAGATTGCGCCCCGCAAAGCGAAAGCGCATCAGCCCCACCGCAGCCATCGCGCCGATGACCGTGGCGACCACGGACGAGACCGCGCCCAGCAAGACGCTGTTCCACGCAGCCCGCAGCAGTTCCGGCGTGTCCCAAAGCTCTCGATACCACTTCAGCGTGAAGCCGCTCAATGGGAAGGCCAGCGTGCCGCCGTCGTTGAAAGAAAAGACGATCAGCAAGAGCAGCGGCACATACAGGAACACAGCCGCGAACGTCACATAAAAGAGATTGAGCGAACGCCAAGCGCGTGCCGTCATCCTACATCCTACCCCTGTACCCAATCCTCTAAATGAACAAGGCGGACGAAGACGGCCAACAGCGCCAGCGTAAAGAGCAGCACGGCCAGGCTCATCAACGAGCCCAACGGCCAGTTCAGCGCGCGGGCGAATTGGCTCTGGATCACGTTGCCGAACATCAGCCCCTCCGTCCCTCCCAACAGCAGGGGCGTCACGTATTCGCCCAGCGTGGGGATGAAGATCAGAAAGAACGCGGCCGCGACGCCCGGCATGCTCAGCGGGAAGATGACATCTCGGAACGTCTGCCAGCCTGTGCCGCCCAGGTCAGACGCCGCCTCGATCAGCGAGCGGTCGATGCGTTGCAGCGCAACAAAGATGGGCAAGGCGACAAAGGGCATATACGAATAGACCAGCGCCACGATCACCGCCGACCGGCTATAGAGCAGGATGGGCGCCGGTTCGTCCACCAGGCCGGCGGCCATCAGCAGAATGTTGAGCAACCCGCCGGAACCAAGGATCAGCTTCCAAGCAAAGACGCGCAAGAGAAAGCTAATCCAGGCCGGCACGATGATCACCAAGAGCAGCGTCAGCCGGTGAGCGCCGGCCTGGAAAGCCAGGTAATAGGCCAACGGATAGGCCAGGAGAATTGACAGCACAGACGCCACAAAGGAGATCCACGCAGAACTCAGCAAAAGCCGGCTATAGACCGGATTGCCGAAGAACGTGCGGTAATTCTCCAACGTGAATACGTCGTGTTCGGGGCCGAAACTGCCCGCCCGGAACGTGAAAACAACCATCGTCGCCAACGGCGCCAAGAACAACAGCCCCAACCACAGCGCCAAGGGCGACATCAATACGATTAGCCAACGTCTCTGTCTCATCGCGGTCTCATCCCGGTCTCATCCCGCGGTCTCGTCTCGGCGCTACGGCGCCAGCCTCACTTCGTCCCACATTTCCGTGATCTTCCGGCGGTGCTCGGCGCTCATCGTCTGGTAGAACACCGTCTGCTGCAATACCTCGGGTTGATCCAGTTTGAACAGACTGACCAGCGCCGGGTCCACCAGATCAAAGGATTCGCGGTTCGACGTGCCGTAGAAGAACTGATTGCTCAAATTGGCGCTGGCTTCGGGGTCCAAGATCGCGTCCAGATACGCATAGGCAAGGTCCGGCGCCTGCGCGTTGCTGCTGATGCCGTAGCCGCAAACCCAGCCCAGCCGCCCCTCGGCAGGCTCGATGTATTCGACGGGGACGTCGTCCGCCAGCAGTTGGCTGTAGGTATCCGTCCACACGCCGGCTGCCACCCAGACATCGCCCGAAGCCACCATCTGGCTCAGCTCTGTTGCGTCGATCCAATAGGTCAACACGTTCGGCTTGATGTCACTCAACTTCTGCTTGATCAGCGCGTCCTCTTCCGGGGTCGTCTGCCACGGGTTGGGGATGCCGAGCGCAACCGCCGCTATCACCTGGGCCACCTCCGCCGAATCGGGAATCGAGAGGCGCCCCGCATAAGCCGGATTCCACAGATCAGCCCAAGAAGCGGGAATCTCCTCCACCTTGTCAGTGCGCACGAGGATCGATTCGTAGCCCCAGTCCCACGGCACAAAATACTGCTGCCCGTCGAACTCGCCCAGCTTGGCCAATTCCGGCGCCACATCCGGCCAATTCTTCAGGCGCGACGTATCGATCGGCTGCACCAGACCGGCGTCCACATACAGCCCCCACCAACTGCTGCACGGGTGAGCCAGATCGACCTGAAATCCGCTTTGCAGCTTCGCCAGGGCATCGGCGTCTTGCTCGAAGTAGGTATAGTTGACCTCTGCATCGGGATAGGCTTCCGCAAATTTCGTCCAAAACTCAGGGGCGTCATACCCGGCCCAGTCGAGGATGGTCAGGCTGTCCGCCTCGGCCTGCGCTTCTTCCTGCGCGTCCGCCGCGCCTGTTGGCGCCGCGGGTTCGCTGCACGCCGCCGGCAAGGCAATTGCCAGACAGGCTATGGCGACGACCGCAATTCGGTTCCACAACTTCGCGTGGCGTATCATCTTTTCTCATCTCCAGTAGAACGGTCGAAATCCAAGCCAACAAAAAAAGGGTTTGCATGAACACAAAGCCCAACGGACTCCGATCACACGAACCCTTCGGATTCAGCGGTTTGATACTTTGCGGCGACCGGCGGTCGCCTGACGCAGGCATTCAGCAGCAGAATTGCCCCGCGACAATCGCGTTCTCTCTAAACCTCACCTATAGAGTTGTTTGAACAATCTGATGACTGCGCATCCTCCACAAAAAACCGCCACACATTAGACCTGTGCGCAGCGGTTATCTTGGTTGTCTCCGCCGACAATCATCCTTACGCGCGATTATACTATCAACGCGTGCGAAGTCAATTCCCCCGACCTATTATTTTATGCCGCCCAAGGCCGCGTTTTGTCGGCGGCGCGGCCCCGCTCTTAGGCCGCCAGCAACGCCGATTCAACGTCCGCCGCAGCATCCGCCGCGCCGTTGCCGTTTTGCACCAACGTCAGATGGACCACCGTCCAGCCGGGCTGCGGCTGCAAGGGCCGGTCGGTCGTCGCGATCAAAAGTTGTTTGCCTTGGATCGCCATCAGCAACACCCCCTCACGGCCGGCATATTGGTCCTGGAACCGCTGCCAATTGAACTGCTCGGTCAGCGCCGTCGCCTTGACGACGGCGCCCTGGTCTAGCAGCTCCAGCAACCGCGGGTAAGTAGCCTCTCGTTGAAAAAGCAGCCGTCCCAATTGGAAGCGGTTCGGCGCGCCGTTGTTTCTTTCCGCAAAATGCGGCGGCAGTTGGTATACCTCCGACGAACCGAACTCATCTTCGAACTGCTTGCAAGCCAAAGCATTGGCTTCGTCATTGTTAGTCAGGGCCAACAGACGGCCGATGCCGGCCAGGTCGATGGTGGTCTCAAGATAGTCCGACAGAAGATTGCCCTGGTTGGCCTTCAACCCTCGCAAGCGCGCTTCAGTCACATTGGATTGGTTCGAGTCGATTAGGCGCACCTCAATGCCGGCCTGCTGCAACGTCAACCCCAACTCCTGCGCCAGCCGGTTGGCGCCCATCAGCAAGATGCCCTGCGGGTCGGCCTCGCTGACGCCCAACGCCCGCGCCACCCATTTAGCTGTGCCGCCCTGGATTAGAACCGTACCGACGATGATCAAGAACGTCATTGGCGCCAAGATGCTTGCCTCGACCATGCCAAGTTGAACCAGCTCATAGGCGAACAGCGAAGAGACCGCAGCCGCTACAATGCCGCGCGGGGCCACCCAGGAAAGAAACAGGCGCTCATTGCGGTTCAGATTGCTGCCCCAGGTGCTCAGAAGGATGCCGAGCGGGCGCAAAACCAAGATCACAACACCCAGCACGACCAGGCTTCGCCAATCCAACAACGCCAGATCGTCCATCGTCACGTTGGCGGCCAACAGGATGAAAAGAGAGGAGATCAGCAGTACGCTGAGTTTCTCTTTGAAGTAAAGCATCTCACGCAGCTTGCGCAGATCCGTATTGGCCAGCAGCACGCCCATCACCGTCACCGCCAACAGCCCGGACTCGGCTGCCAGCGCGCTGGATACGGCAAAAACACCCAATACGACAGCCAACGTCACAATATCGCGCAAGAAGTCCGGCACGAGATAGTGATGCAGCAGCAAATACACGGCATAGCCGCCCGCCAAGCCCAACGACAGCCCCACGCCGGCGATGCGCAGGAAGGCCAGCACCGCGCTGCCAAAAGAAGCCTCCGCCCCGGCGACGATAGAGCCGAGCACCAAGACCGCGATCGAAGCGCCGATCGGATCGATCAGGATGCCCTCCCACTTCAACACGGACGAGATCCGTTCGGTAGGGCGCACGTTGCGCAGCAACGGCGCGATGACGGTAGGACCGGTCACAATGATCAACGCGCCAAACAGCAAAGCCAGGTTCCACGGCATCCCGGTGATGTAATGCGCCGCCAGCGCCCCGCCAAACCACGTCACCGCCGCGCCGACGGTCAGCAGATTGCGCACCGTCGACGCCACGCTGCGCACTTCTCGCCATGTCAGCGTCAGCGCGCCCTCAAATAGAATCACCGCCACCGCCATCGAGATCATGGGGTAGAACAGATTATGAAATTCCTCTTGGGGATTCAGCCAGCCCAACACAGGCCCGGCCAAAAAGCCGGCGGCCAACAGCGGGATGATGGCAGGCACGCGTATACGCCAGGCCAACCACTGGCATGCAATGCCGGCGGCGATGATGCCCGCGACGATCAACATTTCATTATGTTCCATGCAGCCCCTCCCTGTATGGTCGCTTTGACCGGCTCATCAGTTGCGTCTGTTCGTTGGCCGGCAACCCCCTATTGGTAACATGATTCCGCCGCGGCTTCGGTAGGCTGTCTCATATTTCGCCAATCGGCTTGTTGCGCATCGACAATAAACTCAGTTTACCCAGATCGAACATCCTCTCCAAGCCGCCGGACAATCCAACGCACCTTACTGACGCAGGCGCGTTTTGTTCGATATGCTGTCTGCACAAATCAGGGCGTGATCGTCTGTGCTGCGCCAGCGCGCAGACGCCGGAACAGAAAGGGCCGATATGAACCGTACGAAAATTGCCGCAACCAAACCCGCACTGTCATTCGTCGCCGGCGCCGCGCTGGCCGGGATGCTCCTCCTCGGCGCGTGTTCGAGCAGCCCCGAACCCGCGCCGGAAGCGGTCGCCCCCGCCGCCGCGCCCACAGAAGCAATGACGAACGCAGATGCCTCTGCGGCGAATGGGACGGCCGCAGAGGATGAGACCGCTCCCGCCGCAACCGACTTGTTGCCGACGCCCACCCCCGCACAGGAACCGGAAACGCAGCCGCAACAGCCCGCCGCGTCGCCGGCGCCGGCCCAACTGTCACCAGACCAAATCACGCTCGACCTTCAGCCGGTCGCCACGGGGCTGAACCAGCCGCTCTTCGTCACACACGCCGGCGACGGCAGCGGTCGCCTCTTCATCGTAGAAAAGCCGGGCGTCATCCGCATCATGCGCGACGGGCAACTTCTCGACGCCCCGTTCCTAGACATCCGCGACCGTGTGGGCAGTTCAGGCAGCGAACAAGGCTTGCTCGGCCTCGCCTTCCCTCCGGATTTCACCGCAACCGGCCATTTCTTTGTCAATTACACCGACCTCAACGGTCACACAGTCGTCGCCCGCTACCAAGTGCAGCCCGAACTCCCCGACGCAGCAGATGCCGCCGCGGAGTTGATTGTGCTCCAGATCGACCAGCCCGCGAGCAACCACAACGGCGGCATGCTGGCTTTTGGCCCGGACGGCTATCTCTATATCGGCACAGGCGACGGCGGCGCAGCCTTCGACCGCTTCGGCAACGGCCAAAATCCGGACACGCTCTTGGGCAAGATGCTGCGCATCGACGTGACCAGCGACACGTCGATGCCGTACCTCATCCCGCCCGACAACCCGTGGGCAGGCGCGGAGACGGACGGCCCGCAGGTGCGCGACGAAATCTGGGCATTCGGCCTGCGCAACCCCTGGCGCTACAGCTTCGACCGGCTCACGGGCGACCTATGGATTGCTGATGTGGGACAGAATCGTTACGAGGAGATCAACGTCACGCCGGCCGGCAGTTCCGGCGGGCTGAACTACGGCTGGCCTATCCAGGAAGGCTCAGCCTGCATCGAGGGCGATGCCTGTGACCGCAGCGGACTGGAGCAGCCGATCCTGGAATACGACCACAGCGGCCACTGCTCGGTGACGGGCGGCTACGTCTATCGCGGCGGCGCATATCCGGCCTTGCAGGGCGTCTACTTCTACGGCGACTACTGCAGCGGCGCCATTTGGGCGGCGGCCCCTGTCGAAGGAGACGGCTGGCAGAGCGCGCTTGTGATGCGCAGCGGCTTGCTGCTCAGCTCGTTCGGCGAGGATGAAGCGGGCGAATCGTACCTGACCGACATCGCCGGCGGCGGCGTCTATCGGCTCGGGCTGGCCGAGTAGAACCGGTTGCCGAACTAGGCCCGGCTTGCGGCGTGAGGCCGGGCCTACCACTCGTCGATCCACTCCTCGCGCTCGCCCACCACCTTAAAGCGCCGCGCCGGCTGGCTCATCTGGCCGCCAGTTGGAACCGTCCAAGACGCGGGTTCCGGCAATTGCGCAGAGGCCTGGTTGGCCCCCGGCGCGCCGGTGACCACGATCACGGGCGGCGCGCCGGCCCACTGGTTGCGGCCATAGGCGGGCGACAGCGCGTTCTCATCATATGCGGTGCGCTCGGAACGGTCCGGTTGCCGGCGATTGCCCGCCAGCAGCAGCAACGCCATGGGGACGCCCGCCAGCACGCCGAGCAGCACGCCCACCGCCATAGCGACCGCATCGCTGCTCATGCTGCCGCCGACCTCCCATGCTGCAAAGCCGATCATCACGATCAGGGTCAACCCGATAACCGATCGCATGGCCTCCGCCCTTTCTGTTCAGACCGCTTGTAGATTCGACTTGATTCTGCGACCATTGTATAGAACATTAGTTCTAATGTCAATCCCCAATCACGAAAAACGCCAAGCGCATGAGGTGAGAAGGAGGCGGTTTGACCGCGAGCGGAGGCTGTGCTTTGATTAAGCTCCAACACTTGACCGTTGGCAAGAGCCACAGAAAGGGCAAGGCGAACCATGAGCCAGAACGTTTACAAACTCATTGAGTTAACGGGGACCTCGGCGGTGAGCATGGAAGATGCCGTACAGAACGCCATCAGCCGGGCGTCCAAGACAGTGCGGCAAATGCGCTGGTTCGAGGTAGTCGAGACGCGCGGCGCCATCCGCGACAATGCCGTCGCCGAGTGGCAGGTTACCGTGAAGATTGGCTTTGCGCTGGAGGAATAGGCAGATCGGCCAGATATTTCGGCTAGACACACAACGAGGCGGCTCTGCTGGACGGGGCCGCCTCGCCGTTCTAGGCAACAGTGGATCGGACAGGATTCGAACCTGTAACCAAAGAGTTATGAGCCGAAAATGCGCAAAATCCAC
>CAZYSJ010000089.1:0-5749 GCA_964649875.1 uncultured Caldilineaceae bacterium | reverse complement strand
TTGGTACTTGAACAGCGTTTTGCGCAGCGCCTTCTTCACCTCGCGCGCGCCGGCAGCGGTGTTCTGCCAGCCATCGAAGCGAACCAGGCGGACGATCTCGTCGATGTCCTTGACGATGCGTTCCACGGCAACGGGCGTGTCCTGATTACGCGCCTCCTCGAACAATTCCGTGAGGGCGGCCTTCCCGCGATCCTCGTCTTCTTGCGCCGGCACATCGCGCTCGGTCTCCAGCAGATCGCGAGCCAGGTCGAGCAACTGCTTGAGGAACTCAACGCTGTGCAACTGGCCTTGCTCGTGCTTCTCTTTCAGGGCTTCCAGCCGCTCGGACAGCTTGCGGAAGCGCGGGTTCCCCATGTGCCGGCGCAGACGCTGCGCCACCTTGATCTGGATCTCCTTGGCCTTGCCCTCAGGGTCCGGGGTCCCCAGCACGGCTTCGAGTATCTCCGCGTCCAGCACTATCTCCTCTAGGTCATCGCGGATGGCGTCGACGTGGACGTTCTCGTGGATCAGATCGATGGTCTTTGCGCCAAGCGAATGCCACATCAGCGCGCCGGTCCCGGTTGTGGGCTGAACCGAAACGTAGACCTGCGACAGCCAGCGGTAATCCGCCTCATAGGGCATAAGGACAGAGTCCGGCGACAGCGCCTCCCACAGCTTGCTCAAGTAACTGTAGTCCTCAGCAAAGGCATCACGCATCTCATTGTTGGGCAGACACTCCTGCGCCGCGATCAGCCCCTCGTACCCGGTGAGCGTGCGGTCGACGCCGGCGAAGTAGGCGAGACAGGTCTGCATGGCGCCCGGAAGTTGGGCGCGGAGGTTGGCGATGTCGGAGACCACCTGGCGGAAACCTTCCTCGTCGAACTCCAGAGCCGAAGCGATGTCGTCGAAAACGCCCAGATAGTCCACGATGAGGCCGTGCGTCTTCCGGTCGCCGTAGGTGCGGTTGGTGCGCGTCACTGCCTGCAGCAGCGTATGGTCGCGCAGAGGCTTGTCTAGGTACATCGCCTGCAGGATAGGCGCATCGAACCCGGTGAGCAGCTTGGCGGTGACGATGAGAATCTGCAGCGGGTCATTGGGGTCGCGGAAGCGGTCCAACAGCTTCTCCTCGGCATCCCGGTCGCGGCGATAGGGCCGGTAACGCTCGTCCTCTCGCTCCTTGCCGGAAACGGAGATCACCACCTCGCTGGCTTCAGGGTCCAGATGCTGGTCCAGCTTCTCCTTGTAGATCAGGCAGGTCTCCTGGTCGAAGGTGACGACCATCGCCTTAAAGCCGTTTGGCTCGACGTTGGCCCGAAAATGCTGGGCGATGTCGGCGCAGATGCGATCCACGCGCTCGGGGGCCTTGACCAGCACAGCCATCTTGGCTGCAGTCTTGGCCAGCAGGTCCCGGTCCAGGTCGGACAGCCCGCCGGTCAGCTCGGTGTAGGCCTCGTCGATGGCCTCCTTGTCGATGTGCAATTCCACCAGGCGCGGTTCAAAGTGTAGCGGCAGAGTCGCGCCGTCGCGGATCGATTCCTCGAAGCCGTAGCGGCTCATGTAGCCGTGGCTATCTTCCTCCGCGCCGAAGGCATAGAAGGTATTGCGGTCGCGGCGGTTGATGGGCGTACCGGTCAGCCCGAAGAGGAAGGCATTGGGCAGCGCGGCGCGCATCTTCATGCCCAGGTCGCCCTCTTGGGTGCGGTGCGCCTCGTCGACCATGACGATAATGTTGTCCCGCTCGTTGAGCACGCCGTCCGCCTCGGCGAATTTGAAGATGGTCGTGATGATGATCTTGCGCGTGTCCTGGCGCAGCAGTTGCTCCAACTCGGCGCGGGTCTCCGCCTTGACCAGGTTGGGGATGTCCGAGGCGTGGAACGTGGCGCTGATCTGCGCATCCAGGTCGATGCGGTCCACGACGATGATCACGGTGGGCGAACGCAGAGCCGGCTGCAACCGCAGCTTTTGCGCGGCGAAGACCATGAGCAGCGACTTGCCCGACCCCTGAAAGTGCCAGATCAGCCCCTTGCGCGGCGAGCCCTTGACCACACGCTCCACGATCTTGTTGGCGGCGTCGTACTGCTGGTAGCGGCAGACGATCTTGAGGCGGCGCTTCTTCTTGTCGGTGGCGAAGAGGGTGAAGTTTGCCAGGATATCCAGGATGACGTCCGGGCGCAGCAGGGACTCAACCGTCTGGCGGATGTCGCCCAAGCCGGCGGGCGCCAGATCTTCGTCTGTGCGCCAGGGACCCCACAGTTCGACCGGCATGCGGATAGCGCCGTAGTGTAGGTCCTTGCCCTCGGTGGCGACGCTGAAGACGTTGCACACGAAAAGCTCGGGCACAAAGCGCTCGTAGTCGTCGTGCACCTGAATCGCGCCGTCCACCCAACTGACTGAGGGACGCACCGGCGTCTTGGCCTCCACCAGCACGAGCGGGAAGCCGTTGATCAGCAACACCAGATCGGCGCGGCGCTCGGCGGGTCCAGAGCGGAAGGTGTACTGCGTAGCCACGACGTAGTGGTTGTTGTCCACATCATCGAAGTCAAGCAAGTGCACGGTGACATGCTCGCCGTCGGGGCCGAAGGGCATGGAGCGGTCGCCGCGCAGCCAGGCGGTAAACTCCTCGTTGGCGCGCACCAGCCCGTCGGAACGCACGGAAAGCACGATGGCGCGCAGCTTGTAGAGCAATTCCTCGGCGCGTTCGGGCTGGGCGGCGATGTCCGGGTTGAGGCGGATGAGCGCATCGCGCACAAACGGCTCGACGAAGACATCCTGCGGCCTGCGCGGCAGATCCACCGCGGGGACAGCATGCCAGCCCGTGCCACGGGCGCTGCGGCCCGCGACGAGATAGGCGGCGGGCGACTCGGCTACTGCGCGGCGGGGCGACGGGCCAGCGAGCACATCACGGATCAGCGCTTCGACGGCGTTGCCTTCGGTGAAGGGCATGGCGGTATCCATCAATTCTTGGTACAAGAATGGCTAGGGGATGGCAATTTATGAGCGCTCTACCATCCAAAATCGGAATTGCATATGAGAAAGGCCGAAAAGTCATATATAAACCAAATAGCGTATGGAAGGTTATGCGCTAATTTGTTCTACTGACGGTAGTACTGAAGCGCCTTTATCTAGTCAAATAGCTTCCCCAATAGTTGACGAAAATACTCATCCGTCATACGCAGACGTGTGGCAGTAGCGGCTGATGCGCCTTTGATGGCGCCGAGTTGCCGAACAAGCTCTTTTTGCGCTTCTAACTCTGGCAGCGGTATTTTCATACGTTTGATATTTCCAAGGTTCAATCGGTACCTAGTCGTCCCTTGTGCGTATGCTGCTGCCTGTGCCAACCCTTGTGGGCTATTCAAAAATGCGACTAGATATTCGGCATCAAGTCCAGCCCTAGGGCGTATGCAGTAACAGTCAGCTTTGTTGATTGCCATCCTGATGGATTCAGGCGCTAAGCAGGCTCTACCTGCCGGGATAGAATCATCACCCAAACCAGCGATGAGAACATCACCAGGTTGCACTTGATAACGCTGTAGTTCGCTCCGGAAATACTCTTCGGAAATATACGCCTTATCACTATCGTCAAAGTGAAGTGTTTGGATGTTTTGCAGGCGGATGACTCGCACACCGCATTCAGTATAGTGCTGCGTCTTAAGTTTGCTGCCAAAGGGACCGTCAGACGCATAAAATAGATAGTCGCCAAGCAGCACTTGACGGCATGCACACCGACATTTGGCGGTTCCATTTATACCCGATGAAAAGTGCTCCCTAGCCAGGGACTTCCATAGAGCATCGCTTTTCCGAAGACAGTGATTAAGATCGTTGCGAAGGAGAGTCATTTCGGTCAGAATAGCAGCAATCCGCCGTTGCTCGTCCAGCGGGGGCAGGGCGAACTCGTACCAGGCAAGGTCGGAGAAGTTGACGTAGGGATTGACCGAACCCTTTGACTGCTTGATGGAGTGCTCGTGGAAAGCTTCACTCTGCATGATGAACGGAAGCAGTTCGGGCAGCAAAACGTTTGAATCTTTCGACTCCAGCACAAAGGTCGTATTGGCGCAGATGCCCTCAAAGTCAGGCGCGGCCACCTTGCGCAGATAGGTGCGTCGTGAGCCGTACAGCACCTGCCCAGGTTTGAAGCGCATATGAAATGCCGGTCCCAGGTAGTCATCGTTGATCACGCCCCAGCGCCGGATGCGCAAGTCATCGGTGTCCATATGCTCGCCGGCGACGTAACGCTCCAGCCCAGATTCAACAGGAACAACCTTGTCCTTCACCTGGCGCACCACTTCGCCGAACTTCACCCAGCGCCAGCCGGGTTTCAACTCAGCCATTCGCTGCCTCACGCCATGCAAAGCGATCTTTCAGATCATTCATCCACGACTGCTCGATAATCCGATCATGTTGCAGACGTCCGACGACAATCCCCGGATGCACGCCGATCTTTTGGGCGAACCGCTGCACCGCCACTTTAGACTTTAGGTTGGGCAACTCATCTTCAAAGCCCGGCGGAATGAGCGTTTCCGTCGCAAAGCGGTCCGCCTCCGCTTCCATATCGCTGATCTCCCCATCCTCCCCTTCGTCCATAAAGACCACCTTGCGCGAGTGCTTCAAGATATGCCCCGCTTCATGGTAGAAGGTGAACCAAAAACGATCATTGAACTTCCCCAGCAGGGAGAGTTGAATCACAGGGCGATTATTGATCCAGCGAGCAGCGCCGCTGACACGCGCGCGCGGGATCGCCGGCGCCAGCGCCAACAGAACACCAGCCTCGGCGCACAGCGCGCGCAGCCGCGGCTCAATCTCTTCCGGCGGTAAGATCGTCAAGCCCCGGATCTCCTGCAATGCCGCACGGAATCGCGGTTCATTGTACGGAGCCGCATAACACCGTTCCGCTTCCAACTCGCCAAGCCGCAGCCATGCCGCACGCGCGAACAGGTCGCTCTGCTCCGGCATGCTTTGCCGGTAGGCAATCTGCAGGTTGCCGTACATCGTGTACCACTCATCCGGCGTGGCAACGCTAAAAAAATCGAGCAATTTCCGCACCAGCAGATTCTTATTGCGGCCTTGATTGCGCACGTTCGGCAAGATTCCCATCCGCTTCAGTTCGCGAATAGGCATTCGGTCCAGCCAGTCATACCAACGCTCAAAGTGAGCCTCTTCATCCTGGCGCATCAACGAGGCGCGATATTGTGCTTCGTGATTCAGCCAATAGTCGGCGGGAACACCAAACACTCGCTCCAGTTGAAGCGCAGTTTCGGGGCGAATGGCCGCCTTGCCGTTTACAATCTCGTTAATTGTTTTGACCGGACGGCCCATACGTTGAGCCAGTTCGGTTTGTGTCATGCACCGTTCGTCCAGCAGATCGGCAATAGTTTCGCCCGGCGGCGTGATAGTCTCAGGTCGATAGAGAATCCGTTGCTCAGTCATGATAGTCCTCCACTGCTATGACCGCCACGGCCACAATTGCGTTCCAATCCAGCCCTCCGTCTGGTTTGCGCGGCGGAGGTTCGTCCGCAGGTGTGATAATCAGCCGCAACCCGCCCTTCAATCGGATGGCAAGTGTTCCGGCGCGGTCACCGTGTAATTCATGCAGCCCTCCCGGCAGATTACGTACTTGTTCAAGATTGCGTGCGATGTGGAGATTGTGCAGACGCCGTTTAATCAACTTGGCGTTTTCTGCCCCATACTCTCGCGTCAATTGTTTGCAGGAAAGGAACAACTTCTCCAATCGAGCCGAATCAAAAAAGACATCCATGCCGCGGAGCGCTTTTAA
>CAZYSJ010000088.1:0-19728 GCA_964649875.1 uncultured Caldilineaceae bacterium | reverse complement strand
AGCCGGCGGGCGCGGTCAGCACCGTCACCGGCGCCACGCCGCTCTGCGTGCGCATCGGCTTCATGCGGATGCGCTGCATGAGCAGCGGGTCCTCGTCCAGATCGCCCTCGGCGGTGAGATGGCGGTAGCCGGCGATCAGGTCGGGCTTGGAGTAAAAGCCCCTGCCGTCCTTGGGGAAGCGGGCCAAGATGGCGCGCAGGCTGGTGCGGTTGTCCCACTCGGCCTCGGGCACGCGCAGGATTTCCTGGAAGATGGCGTAGAGTTCGGCGGCATGCGCAGCCGGGTCGAAGCCCGCCCGTCGCCGCTGCCAGGCCGCGCCCTTCTCCTGCACGTCCGGCGGGATCTCTTGCGGCGTCAACACTCGTTTCATCGGCAACCGTTCATCATGGCAAACCCTCCTCCCCATCTTGTCGAACCTGCCGCGCTCAGTATACCATAGTACAAAAGCTGCTGAGGACGGTATGGACCCTGCCGCACGCGATCGTCTGTTGGAGTTGAACCGGCGCTTCTATGCGACCGTCGCCGAGCCGTTTCACGCCACCCGCCGGGGCTGGACCGCGGGCAAGGTGAAGCTGCTCGACTACGCGCCCGCTCGCCGCCCGCTGCGCGTGGCCGACATCGGCTGCGGCAACGCGCGCTTCGCGGTCATGCTCGACAGCCTCGCCGCGCCCGTGTTCTATACCGGCGTCGACGCCGCGCCGGAATTGCTGGCTCTGGCCCGCAGCCATACCGCGGCGCTGGCCCATGTCAATGTAAAGCTGGTGCAGGCGGACCTGGCTGACCTGGACTGGGTCGCCGGCCTGGGCGAGCCGCCTCCGCGCTTCGACATGGTCGTATGCCTCGCTACGCTCCAGCATCTGCCCGGCTACCCGCTGCGCGCCCAGGTCATGCGCAGCCTGGCCGGCCTGCTGGCGGATGACGGCGTGCTGGCCGTGTCGGCCTGGCAATTTCTCTCCAGCGAACGGTTCGCGGCCAAGCAGATCGCTTGGCGCGCGGCCGGTCTGTCCCCCGCCGATGTCGAGGAAGGCGACGCGTTGTTGCCCTGGAAGCAAGGCGCGTACGCCATTCGCTATGTTCACCAGATCGACGAGGACGAGATGCGGCGTCTGGCCGCAGACGCCGGCCTCGCCGTCCGTTCGGTCTATCGCGCCGACGGCAAAGAAGGCAACCTAAACCTGTATGCGCTGCTGAGCCGGCCCGCACCGTAAGCGCCGCAGCGCCCGACCGCATCTCCGCACCTATCACGATAACGAGGCAACGCCATGAGCAATGAAGACCCGAGAACGCAAGAACTGGTCGATGAGTTTACCCGCCGCTTTCAGTCCGCGCCGACGCACATCTCTGTCGGTCCCGGCCGCGTGAACTTGATCGGCGAGCACACCGATTACAATGACGGCTATGTCCTGCCCATCGCGCTCTACCGCGATATCCGCATCGCCTTGCGCCCGCGGACGGACCGCACCGTGCGCGCCTATTCGCTCGAATACGACGACTGGTACGAGTTCAGCATCGATAACCTGAAGTACGACGAAGACGTGCTCTGGAGCAACTACATGATGGGCATGGCCTGGGTTCTAGAGGAGCAGGGCGTGCGTCTGCAGGGTATGGATGCCGTTGTCAGCGGCAACGTGCCGCGCGCCAGCGGCCTGAGCAGCTCCGCCGCGCTGGAAGTCGCCACCGGCAAAGCGCTGCTCGTCGCCTCCGACCAGCCCGACGCGGTGAGCGGCGTGCCGCTTGCCACGTCCGCGCAGCGCGCCGAAAACAAGTTCGTCGGCGTCAACTGCGGCATCATGGACCAGTTCATCAGCGTGCTGGGCGCCGAGGACAACGCCTTGCTGATCGACTGTCGCAGCCTCGAATACCGCCTCATCCCCTTCCCGGCGCAGGCGGCGCTGGTTATCGGCAACACCAAAGCCAGCCGCTCCCTCGCCGGCAGCGCATACAACGAGCGCCGCAGCCAGTGCGAGGAAGGAGTCGCCTTGCTGCGGCAGGAACTGCCGGACATCGCCGCGCTGCGCGATGTGACCAGCGAGCAGTTGGAGGCTCACAAGCATCTCCTGCCTGAGATCGTCTACCGCCGCTGCCGCCATGTAGTGAGCGAAAACGAGCGCGTCATGCAGACGGTGGACGCGTTCCAACGCGGCGACCTGGCTGAAGCAGGCCGTCTGATGGACGCCAGCCATGCCAGTCTGCGCGACGATTACGAGGTGAGCAGCGCGGCCCTCGACGCCATGGTCGACGCCATGCGCAGCGCCGGCGGCTGCATCGGCGCACGGCTGACGGGCGCCGGCTTCGGCGGCTGCGCCATCGCCCTGGTCGAGCCGGGCAGCGAGCAGGCCGTCGGCGACGCCATCTTCGACCTCTATCCCAAAGCCACCAACATCTGGCCGGAGATCTACACCAGCCGCCCCGGCCCCGGCGCGCACGTGCTGAAACTGGCGTAAACCTCGCGGCAAAATCGGCAGCCGCGACGCTTATGGCATCGCGGCTGCTTATTAAGGAGGACCCCGGATGAAGTCAAATGGCGGCGCGCTAACCCTCTAGCGCATGCCGTGGTTCTGTCCTCAGGCCATGATCTCCAGCATCTCCACCGTTACCGGATAGTGCAGCGGCTCGCCGGCCAGGAAGCGGGCGATCTCGTTCACCATCTCCTGTCCCTGGCGGCGGCGCGCCTGCGCCGAATGCCCGGCTACGTGCGGCGTAATCACCACATTGTCCAACGCGCGGAAGGGGCTGTCCTCGGGCAGCGGTTCCTGGTCGAATACGTCTAGCGCAGCCTGGAACCGTCCTTTGCGCAGTTCGGCGAGCAGCGCTTCCTCGTCCACCAGGTGCGACCGGGCCGTGTTGACGAAGACCGCGCCGTCTTGCAACAGAGCAAGCTGCTTGGCCCCCACCATGCGGTAGGTCTCCTTGGTCGGCGGCGCCTGCAGCGTGACGATGGGGCATTGGGCGAAAATGTCGTCCAGCGCGCTCCGGCGCACGCCTAGCGCAGCCGCCCGCTCCGTGTCCAGGTAGGGGTCGTAGACCCACACCTCGGCCCCCAGCCCCTGCAAAAGGCGGATGACCTGGCGGCCCGTGTAGCCCGCGCCGACCACGCCCACGCGCTGCCCGGCGATCTCTCGCCCCACCACCGCGTTCTTGACCGCGTTCCACGGTTCGCCGCGCTTCAGCATCGCGTCCAGCTTATGCACCTGGCGCAGCGAGAGCAGGATGAGCAGGATGGTCAGTTCGGCCACAGCCGGCGCAATGGCGCCCGCGGCGTGCGTCACGGCGATGCCGCGTGCAAAGACGGGCGGCGGCAGCATGTGCTTGATGCTGCCCGCAGTGTGCGCGATCAGCTTGAGGTTGGGCGCCGCCGCCAACACCTCGTCGGTGAAGCGCGGCGTCCCCCAGCCGGTCATGATGATGTCGTACTCCCCGATCTTGCTCGCCAACTCGGCTGAGTCCCAATTGCGGCTTTCCGGATTGCGCATAACATCGCCCAGGCTGTGCAGTTGCGCATCGGCCGCGTCGCTGAATAGCTCGGCGTAGAGACCCGGTTGGGGCAGGACGAGGATCTTGGGTTTAGCAGGCATAGGAGCAGTCCTTTGGGCTAGGCTTGGCAGGCGAATCTTGCTGTTAGACGGGCGGTCGCCCGCGATTACGCCAACCGATTACGCCAACAACGACTTGGCGAAGGCGAGGTCCTCGGCGATCAGCCGGTCGATGCTGTGCTCGTCGCTGTATTCGGCGGTCAGGCAGATGGGGCCGGTGTAGCCCATCTCCTTGACCTTGGCGATGACCCGCGGCCAATTAGCGCGGCCCTGCCGGCCCGAAGTCCAATAGGTCTTCCACTCGGCGACTTCCGCTTCCGGCCCGCTCATGCGCCGCCAATAGCCGTTCTTCAGGTTGACGATGTGCAGCATGTCCTCCACGATGTCCAGCGCCGGCTCCGGCTCCATGCCCTCCAGCGCCTCGTGCGCTGCGTCCCAGATGGCGCCGATGTATTGCACGTCGTAGTCTTCGAGCAGGTGGTAGAGTGTCATGGCATTGACGCCGACGAAATTGCCGGCGTGGTTCTGAACGCCGAGGCGCACCTTGTAGCGTTCGCACAGTGGCAGCGCCTCGTCCAACTGGCGGCGCGCCTCGTCCTCGGCCTCCCAGTAGTTGCGGTCGCCGCGACGGAACATGACGCGGTTGAGGGTGACGCCCGCCGCGGCGCAGGCGGCATAGAGCCGCTCGTCGGTCAACGGCAGATCGACCGTGACGTTGAGAATGCCCACGCCGTAGTCGCCCAGGACCTTAGCCGCTTCGGGCAGGTCCCGTTCGATGGTTTCGGGCTGGCAGGCGAAGCCGGGACGCACGGGCAGTTCGATCCAGGCAAAGCCGATCTTCTGCATGCGCTCGCCCAGTTCCTTCAGCGTCAGACTTTTCCAGGGCTTAACAAATACGGCCAGTTGATTTGGGGTAGACATGATTTTTTCCTTCGGCAGATGCCTAATTGTTTTTGGGTCGTCAGAAAATCCGAGCGCGCTTCGGCGTCGCCGCCGCGCCGGATCCGGCGGTCAATCTTCCAGCAGCGCCTGAGCCAGAATGCGTTCCGCCACTTCCATGGTCTTCAGCGCATCGGCGAAGCAGGACTGAGGCTGCACGCCGCTCTTGAGCGCGTCGATGAACTCGCGGTTCTTGGCCTGGAACCCGCCATATACATAGAGCTCGTCGCTGCCGGCTACGGCGCGCGTGTCGTATTCCACGCCTTCCGTATCGCCCTCGGCGTAGAGGCGGCCCTTGTTCTCATGCTCGGCCTCGACGCAGATGCCGGGCGCGTGCATTTCCACCTTGAAGATGCGCCGTCCGCTGGACCAACTATTGAGCATGACGCCGGTGGCGCCGTTGTCAAACTCCATCAGCGCCGAGATGAAGTTGATATCCGGCGTCTGCACGCGCTTGGTCACGCTGTGGATAGCGACCACCTCGCCGCCGCACATCCAGCGCAGCGTGTCGATGGCGTGCACGCCGTCGTCCATCATGTGGTCGCGCGCCTGCAGGTAGGGGTTGATGTCGTACTTGTAGAACGAACATTCGGCGTGGACGATTGGCCCCCGCTTGAGGCACTCCTCGCGCAACTGCACTACCATCGGGCAAGACCTGCGCTGGAAGCTGACCTGGGTGATGCAGCCTTTCTGGTCGGCCAGATAGGCCAAGGCGCGCGCCTGGTGGATGGTGATGCCCAGCGGCTTCTCCACATACAGGTTCAGTCCTTGCCCCAGGCACCACGTCCAGATGTCGAACATGATATGCGGCGGGCCGATGACATAGACGGCGTCGGGCGCGACCTCTTCGACCATTTGGCGGTAGTCACTGTAGCGGCCCTCCACGCCATAGCGGTCGGCCGTCGTGCGCAGTCGTTCGGCGTCGACATCGCAGATCGCGGCGATCTCTACGTCGTCAAACGAAGCCAACGACGGATAATGAACACGATTCGCCATACTGCCGGCGCCGATCATTGCTACTCGCACTTTTTGGGACATGTGTCCTCCTTGCGTTTTCTGTTCGGATATTGGACGAAAGGGGCGAGGCTGCACAGAAGCAGCCGCCTACCCCATATCGTTTTGCTCGACGAAGGAAACAAACCCGTCCATCTTGTCGACCTGCATGCCCAGGCCGGTCCCGGACAGGGTTTGCGTGCGCGCCACGCCGTCGCGCACCCGATACAGATCGGGGTGCGTCTCCGCCTCGAGCGCGTTGGCCGCGGGGAAGAACTGCCGCGAATTGGCTTCCACGCCCAAGATGGTGTGCGTGCGCGCGGCCAGTCCCACCGACTCCAACAGGGCCAACGACGGGTTGGTGAGGTCCTGCACGGCATACGGGATGCGCGCCATCTCGGCCATCGGCACAAAGAGCAGGTCGGAGCTGAGACACTTGCAGCTCTTGAGCGCGATGCCCGACCAGCCCAACTCCATGGCAAGCTGGAACTCCTCGACGCTGGTCAGGCTCTCGTCGATCAGCACGGGCTTGTGCTGCGCGATGGCGCGCATGTCCCAACGATGCGCGGTCAGGTCGCGCTCGGTCGGCTGCTCGATGTAGAGGATTTCGTCATAGACCCGCGGCGCAGCCTCGCGCAGCTTGCACAGGTACTCGACGATATATTCGGGCGACTCGCACTGCTCGTTGGTGTCCGCGGTCAGATAGGGCTTGACGGGCAAATCGGGACGGCGTTCGGCCTGCACTTCGTAATAGATGCGCGCCACCTCCTGCGTGCGGGCCAGGTCCCACGCCAAGTCGCGGCCGTTCAGCTTGACCTTGAGGCAGAAGACGCCGTCGCGCTCGATCCAGTCGTCCAGCGAGTTAGGCGTGCCGTCCTGGGGGAAGGCGTCCGTCACCTCCTCGCGGCGCAGCAGGTCCAGCCCGCCGACCAGATGGAAGACGGGGACCTGGGGCAGGTAGTCCTGGCGCAGGAATTGCGAAGGATAGACGCTGCGGTAGTCGGGGCCGAGATAGCGCGCCAGGTCGAAAGACATATGCTCCGGGCCATAGCCGCGGTAGCTGTCGATGCCGTTGACGTGTCCGAACGCGTCGTGGACGGCGTGGTCGACCGGGCTGGCACAGATCAGCGCGCCGAGGAAGGGCATCTCTTCGCCGGGCGTATGCCGCGCGCAGATCTCGCGGCTCAGGCGGCGCAGTTCGGCCTCCGTCTCCATAAACAGCTCGATGGGATGGGCGTACTGACCATAGCCGGCGACCGTGCGCGCATAGGCGTCGAGCAGGTCGCGCATGACGCGGTTCTTGGCTTCGTGCGCAGCCTGCGACACGGGCCAGGCCCACAGGTCCATGAGAAACATGGCGCCCCAGCCCTGGGCGACGGCCCCGGCGCGGTTCTCGACCGTGACGCGCGCGTAACCGATGGGCAGTTCCTCGACCACCACCGCGCCGAACTTGAGCGGCGTGCGGCAGCGGGTCGGAACTTTATAGGTTTGGATGTCGACGACCTTGATATCGCTGTTCATAAGGGGTTGCACCATATTTGTAGTGGAGCCGCCGGCGGCAGGCTGTCTATTCATAATGTTTGTGCGAAACGGGCGCCGTCCGGAAGGCGGAACGAAGCCGTTTCGTTCGACAAGAAACAACCGGAGAGAAGCGGGAATTATCTCCTTTGCACGCGGCAAAGTCCGCAATCCAACGGATTAGCCCTTCAAGCCGGTCATGGCGATGCCTTGGATGAAGTATTTCTGCGCAAAGAAGAAGACGAATAGGGGAACGAGCGTCACCAGGAAGGAAATCGCCATCATATCCCCCCAGTCCACCGTCAATTCGTCGCGCATTGAGGCCAGGCCGATGGCAAGCACATATTTCCTGCGCTCACTCAAATAGATGAGCGGCGTCAGGAACGCGTTCCATTGGTTCATAAAGGTGAAGATGGCGACGGCAGCCAGCGCCGGCTTAGTCAGCGGCAGCAGAATGTTCCAGTAGATGCGGAAATAGCCGGCCCCGTCGATCTTGGCCGAATCGTCCAGGTCTCTAGGCAACGAACGGAAGTATTGACGCAGCAGGAAGATCTCGAAAGCGCCGCCGAAGAAGAAGGGGACGATCAGCGGCAGGTGCGTGTTAATCCAGCCGAGTTGTTTGAAGATGAGGAAAAGCGGGATGATGCGTACCTGGAAAGGCAGCATCATGGCGCTTAGCGTAAGTATGAAGAAGACGTCGCGGCCAGGCCAGCGCAGCCGGGCGAACGAATAGGCCACCAGCGATGAACTGAGGATGGCGCCCACGACGGAGAAGGCGGCGATCTTGACTGTGTTCATGAAATAGCCGGTGAAGCCGCGCTCAATCCACGGTTCCCAAAGCTGCTGCCATTGAGGCGGATTCGGCAGCCAGACCGGCGGCATCTTGAAGATGTCGGGCAACGGCTTGAGCGCGGTCGTCACCATCCACAACAACGGAATCATAAACACCAGGCCGACCGCGGACAACAGCAAATAGGACAAGGCAAGGCGTGCAGCTCGTTTAATATTGCGCCAGGTGCGGTTATACGGGTGCTGAATGTTGGGTGACAACCCCTCTGCCGCCGTCTGCCCAATCGATTCACTCTTCATAAAACACCCACCGGTTGGATACTTTGAGTTGGATGATGGTAAAGATCAGGATGATGATGAACAATATCCAAGCTAACGCCGAGCCATACCCCATGCGCCCATACCAGAAGGCCACATTGTACAGATAGAGCACATAGAACATAGTGGCATTGGCCGGGCCGCCGCGCGTCATTAGATAGGCCTGGGTAAAGACCTGAAAAGAGCCGATGATGCCCACCACGAAGTTAAAGAGGATGATGGGCGAAAGCATAGGCAGCGTGATGTTCAGGAAACGGCGCAGCTTGCCGGCGCCATCCAGTTCGGCGGCTTCATATAAGGATTCCGAAATATTCTGCAGACCGGCCAAAAAGATCACCATGGTGCTGCCGCCGATCCCATAGAGGCTGACCAACACCAATGCCGGCTTGGCCCACGTCTCGCTTTGCGTCCACAGGGGCGCAGGCAGGTTGAGGGAGCGCAGAACATAGTTGACTAGGCCGATATTCGGATCGAGCAGCCACATCCACAGATAGGCGACGGCTACGCCTGACACGATGGACGGCACATAGACCATGGTGCGAAATATGGGAATGCCGCGCACCTTCTGGTTCAGCATCACCGCCAACAGCAATGAACCGATTACGCCCAGCGGCACCGCCAAAAACACGTAATAGCCTGTGTTATACAGAGATTTCCAGAAAAGGGGATCTTTGCCGAACATCTCGACGTAATTGTTCAACCCGATCCACTTTGTGCCCACCCCCACCTTATAGCTGGTGAAACTGAGCACAAACGAAGCGATAAACGGCCCGGCCACAAAGGCCAGGAAGCCGATGATCCAGGGACCGGCGAATAAGATGCCGTGCCAGGCTTCATTACGTCGCATTGCCGAACGATATTCATGCCGCCAACCGCGCGCTGACCGGAGTGCCATACCAGTTCGCCCCTCCTCTCAGGATTGAAAGCGGATAGAGATCAGGCAGAGGGGAGTAGAGGCCTCCTCCCCTCTGCCGGGCCGGCGCAACTACTGTAGGCAAGCTGCGCCGGCCCCGATAGCCCTTAGAGCACCTTCACCTCAGGCGTCTCTTTCAGGCCTTCTTCCCACACAGCCACCACCTGCGCCAACGCCTCCGAGGCCGAGATCTTGCCCAGAGCGGCTTCCTCGAAGAAGGCGCCGCCGGTCTGTCGCAGCTCGAAGTATTGAGGCGGGTTGATGACCTTGTAGCCATATTGCGAGGCGTTCTCCAGATAGAAGGCCATGTAGGGCGATTCCTTCACCCAGTCCAGCTCCAGAGCGGACTTGCGCACCGGCGCATAGCCGCCGATGCGGCAGTACTCGCCGTTAGCCTTGGTGTTCGTCACCTGGTGGATGAATTCCACCGCCAATTCGCGGTCCTCAGCCGTGGGGCTGATCACGTAGAAGTTGCGCCACATGATCGACACCGGCGTATCGTAGCCCTCAGCCGTGAGCGGCATGGCCATGGCCAAATCGTCCCACGCCTCGGGGTTGTACTTGAGAACATTGTTGGCTTCGGTCGTATGGCCGCGATAGTGCTGCGCAATGGCCTTTTGCGCAAAGTGCGGAATGGGCGAACCTTCGGGCAGGCGCGCTACATCCGGCGGATACATCTGGATGGCCGATTCGATCAGGTAGGCGACCGTCTCTTCGCCTTCGGGACCGCCGAAACGCACTTCCTTGTATTCCTCATCTGTGATCTCGCCGCCGCGCCGCTGCACGCCGACTTCGAACTCCTGGAACAGGCCGCGCCAGTCCGAGTACGTATAGCCGCCCTGCTGAATGGTGCGACCGTCATCTATGATCTGCATCTGCAGAGACGTTTCGAGGTACTCGCGATCAGTCTTGGGCGGAGAGGCGGGATCCAAACCGGCCGCCTCGTAAGCGCTCTTCCAGTAGAGCAGGCAGGAAGGCTCTGTGCGGAAGGGGACGCCCCAGGTGTAGCCGCTGTAGCGCGTGCCGTCGATGCCGGGGGCGAAGTAGTCGTCGAAATCATCCCACGTCGCCATGAAGTCATCCAGCGGAATGCCCATGCCGCTGGTTGCCACGCGCCCGGCCTCCTGGGTGCCGGCCTCGTGCATATCCGGCAAGGTGCCGCCGGCCAGGTTGGTGGCAATCTTTTCGCGATAGCCCTCGTAGGGCACGAACTCCAGAGCCAGCTTGAACTCGGGATGGTCCGCCACGAAATCCGGTACGGCGATATCCTCGATCACGTCGATCATCTGCGGATCGGTGAGCGAGAACATCCACATCGTCAATTCCACAGGCTGCGCCGCCGGCGCCCCGCCGGTCTCTGCCTCACCGCCGGCGCTAGGGGCTGCAGCCGGCGCACAGGCCGCCAACAACGCCCCGCCGGTCACGGCTGCGGACGCACACAGAAAACTTCGCCGCGTCATACGATTCTTGCTACGCATCATGAGCTCCTCCTGTTTTTGGGTACACGGAACATAATGGAGTTGTACGGCTAATACGCTGCCGCCATTCTGTTTTGAACCTCCGGGAAGATCCCAGGTCGTATTTGTCTAGGCGAGAATGGGCTGCCGGCTCTGCGCTGCTGTACGCATATCATCGATGTCGCGCCGGCTGCGCGCCTTGTAATCTCTCAGTTCCTCTAGGCCATATGCAGCGGCCAATGTACGCGCCTGCACGCCGGGCCGCTTGGCGCGCAGCACGAACCACTGCTCCAGCGGAAGGACTTGTTCGATCTCAATATCTTCGCCATGCTCTGCAAGGAGTTGATCGCGCTTTGCCAGGTTAAAGTTCTCGTGATAGACGCCTCGATCCAAATCCAATGTCACATAAGAGATATTGACTGGCTCGTTGCGTGCATACAGCAGCCGCTCGCCGGTGATATCGTAGACCAGGCAATCCCGATTGTAGGTAGAAGTGACAATGTAGAAATGATGGTTGATGGCATGGGCCTGCAGTGAGCGCCCGGCAGAATAAGCGCTCGGCCAAATCACCAACTCCGCCCCCTGATCGGCCAGGGATTGCCACACCGACGGAAAGTTGACGTCGAAGCAGATGGCCAGGCCGATCCGCCCAAAGTCCGCGGCGTAAACCTCCGGCCCAGCGGAAGCGGGCTGCACAGCCGGCGTCAGGTCGAACTCGGACCAATACGGGTATACCTTATCGTATAGCGAGACAATCTGGCCGGAGCGATCCAACAACACCGCGGTGTTGAGCCGCCGCTCGCCGTCGCTGCGGTCGATTGGGCAAACGACATAGGTGCGATGCTTGCGCGCTAAATCCGCCATCGCCGTGACCGTGGGCCCGTCCAGCGTTTCCGGCGCGCCGTTCTGGGTGCGGAAGGTCTCGGGCAGGGCAATGAGATCGACGCCCCTTGCGCCGCAGCCGTCCACCCACTGCGCAATCTCATCCAGCGAATGCTTGTCGGGCGCAAAGCTGATGCTGGCGATAGTGACGGGGCGACCGCATATCTGGGCCGGATCGGTTGGAACAGTCATGGATTTTCGGCTCCTATCCTCCGGAAGAATCGACGTGCAAACAGGCCGAAACGACGACTGGCGACGGGCTACCCTTCATATACCCAGCGCCCGCGCGCATTCCAGTTGATCATGGTCACGATAAAGATGATGAAGAACAGCACCCAGGCGACCGCCGACGCATACCCCATGCGCAAGAATAAGAAACCTTGCTGATAGAGGAACATCGCAATGCTGATGGTGGAGTCCTGGGGGCCGCCGCTCGTCATGATGTACATCTGCTCGAAAACCTGAAAACTGGAGATGATGCCCGTCGTCACGACAAAGAAAAGCGCAGGCGATATCAGCGGGACTGTGATCTTGATAAACGACTTCCAACGCCCGGCGCCGTCGATCTTGGCCGCCTCATACAGCTCCTGCGGCACGCCTTGCAGGCTGGCGAGGATGATCAGCGCGTAATAACCCATCCAGCGCCAAACGGACAAAATCACGATGGAAAACATGGCCCATTTCGTATCGCCCAGCCACGCTTGGGGCGGCAGATCGACCAGGCTCAAAAAATAGTTGAGAATGCCGAAGCGCAGGTGGAAGATGAACATCCACACAAACGAAATGGAGATCATATCCGTGACGAAGGGCAGGAAAAAGAGCAGCCGAGCGAAAGAGATGCCGAACGTCTTATAGTTAAACAGCAAAGCCAAGCCCAAAGCGCAGATGACGGCGAGAGGCACGAACTCTATCGTGTAAATCGCCGTGTTGCTCACCGCTTTGACGAAGAGCGGATCGTTCACCAGACGCACATAGTTTTGCAGCCCGGACCACTTGGGAACGCCCAAACCGTTCCATGTGGTGAAGCCGACCACGAACGAGAAAACCGTCGGCCCCAACACCAACACGAAAAACGCCAGAAAGTTCGGCGCCAGAAAGGCATAGGCGGCCAGCGCTTCTCGCCGGCTTTGGTTCATGCGAAAAAGTGAGCGACCGCGTTGTTGGCCGCCGGACATCGCTAAAGGCGCCAAGACTCTATCCTTTCAAACCTGTCAAGGCAATCCCTTGCACAAAATAGCGCTGCAAAAATATGAATACGATCATGATGGGCAGCAACGCCATTACGGAGCCGGCCATCAGCTGCGGAAAGTCGGTGTAGCCTTGCTCTTGTTGTAGCGCGGCCAAGCCGAGCGGCACAGGACGCAGTTCCCGCGTGCGGATCACGATAAGCGGCCATAGGAAATTGGTCCAACTGCCCATAAATGAGAGCAGCCCGCAACTGGCTAAGGCCGGCTTGGACAACGGCAAAATGATGGTGGCGTAGATGCGAAAATAGCCGGCCCCGTCAATGCGCGCCGCATCCTCCAATTCGCGCGGGATGGACATGAAAAACTGGCGCAGCAAAAAAGTCAGATACGCACTGGCAATCGCCGGCACGATCACCGCCGCATAGGTGTCCACCCAGCCAACCTTGGCGACCATGACGAAAAGCGGGATGAGCGTCACCTGAAAAGGAATCATCATGGTGGCGAGGTAGAGCAGAAAAAGCGGCTCGCGCCCAGGAAATTTCAGCCGGGCGAAGGCGTATGCGCCCATCGACGCTGTCAGCAACTGTGCAAATACCACTACTGTAGAAATGAACAAGCTGTTCAGCAGATAACGTGCGAACGGCTGGATCGTCAACGCATTGCGATAGTTTTGTAGCGTAAAGGTGGGCGGAATCCAGAGAGGCGGAAACTTGAGCGCATCGGTGGGCAGCATAAACGAGGTGCGGAGCATCCACACAAACGGAAAGCTGACCCCTAGCGCCAAGACGAACAGAAGCAAGCTGACCGCCAATTTGCTCACCGCAAACTTGTTGCGCAGTCGCCTGCCCGTTGAAACGCCCTGCTTCCCAGGGGGATAAGAAGTTGCATAATTCATGACAGCCGCCTAATAGCTCATCATACGGGATTTCTTCTGCCGGAGCCGCTGAGCGCTGCCGCTAAAGCCGCGCCGGCGACGTGACAGAGCCGCGGAAGGCGGCCGCCGCGTCCGGCATCCTTCGCCGGCATAGGGTTGCGATTACGAGCACGCGGCGGCCGTCTGTCAATCTCGTTCTGAACGACGCAGGCGACTTGAACTCATTCTGTGCGTCACAATTCAGGTCGCCTTGCAACTGCTCACCCAGGTCAGATAGCCAACGTGCAGCTAGACCACTTCTCTTCCATCGCTGCGTTGGTTTCCTCTGCGACCTTTGCCAGCGCCGCCTCGATGTCGCCTTCGCCGGAAGCGTAGATCGGCTCGATGTTGCGCGTGTAGGAGTCGACGAACTCGTAAAACGCCACAACGGAACGATCGTTAAACGCCCAGGAAAGCTGGTCGATGAAGATGCCGGCGTTCTCGGCCTTGCCGGCGCCTTCCAGATATGTCTCCGCCGCGCTCCAGCGCGCCGGAATGCCGCGGCCCGTGCTGCCGACCATCTCGCCCAGCACTTCCGCGCTGGTGAAGCGGCTCAACCACGCCCAAGCTTCATCGGGATAGTCCGTATTGGCGCTGATGCAGAAGCCGGACCCGCCGGTGACGCCGCGCTTTTCGCCGATGATGGGCAGATAGGCCACATCAAAGTCAAAGTCGCTCGTCTGGTTCTTGCCCATCAGGTCCCACTGGCCATTGATGTGCATGGCGGCCAAACCGGAAGCGAAGTAGTCGATGTCGCCGCCGGCCAACTCTGCAGGCGTCGGCGCTACCTTGTGCGTGTGCATTAGGTCGACGATGAACTGCAAGCCCTGCGCCGACTCAGGCGTGTCGATGATGCACTCGCGCAGGCTGTCGTCGAAGTTGCGCCCGCCCGCGCTGTAGATGAAGCACGAATCGAGATACTGATTGGGCGTAGCGCCGGGATACCAGACGCCCCATTGCGAGCCGTCGGGCTTGGTCAACGCCTTGGCGACCTCGACGAACTCGTCCACCGTCCACGGTTCGCTGCCGACGCCGCCGGGATACTCGATGCCGGCCTCGTCGAACATGGCCTGGTTATAGTAGATAGCCCAAGTGGAATGATCGTAGGGGAAGCCCCACCAGCGGTCCCACATCTTGAAGCCCTGCGAGACGCCGGCTGCGAAGTCGTCCGGGTCAACCTCCGGGTTCTTCTCGATGAAAGGATTCAAATCCATCAACAACTGGCTGCACGCCAAGATCGGCGTGTGCTCGTTGCTCGCCATAATCAGATCCGGCACGTTGCCGGCTGCGGCCTCTGCCATGATCTTGACCGCCGTCTCGCTGTAGGGATTGAACTCCAGCTTAATCGCGATTTCCGGATTGCTCTCCGCCGCGCGATCCAACCCGATCTGCCAGGCGCCGATATCGCCTTCGCTAAACCAGTTTTGCAGCCGCAACGTCACCTGCTCTTGCGCCGGCGCAGCGGCTTCTCCCCCTGCCGGCGCAGCCGCCGGTTGCGCCGGCGTGCAGGCCGCCAGCAACGCCCCGCCGGTTACCGCTGCGGACGCACGCAGAAAACCCCGCCGCGTCATGCGATTCTTACCATACATCATGAGAGCCTCCAGATTCTAGGTAGGTGGGCGAAAATCGGAGTTACACGAATAAAACGCCGCCCAAAGGCTAGGCGCCATACGACGCATTACGAGGGAATGGATTAGTTCAATCCGGCTGCATCATGAAGATGGACGGAACTGCAAAACTGCGGCAGTCAGGACAACGATGGGATAGCCCGCCGTCTTGGACTCACGTACACTATAGCATGCCGCCCCCTCTTTGTCAACATACCGTCAAAAGCTATTCCCACGACAATCATCATTGACGGCTAATCAAATGCAGATTACACACAGATGCTTCGACTGGGGCGGCGCGGCTCGCCTCGAAACTCTTTCTTTGTCAATGCAGTTGACGAAATAGCGCAGGAGGCGTACAATATGACCGACTCGGCAGGCGAAGTCCGTCCGCCCGCCGAACGACGAAGGGGCCGCCCATGCCGCAGAAAACGCAGCGCAGCCGGGTTCCGCGCACAATCTTGAGGGACAGAGGCATCCAAGTGAAATCCTTGATCGGCCAGCCCGAACTGATGAAGGAGCTTAACCGCGCCCGCGCCCTAGACATTTTGCTGGAGGAGCGCGTGCTCTCGCGCCCCCAACTCGCCAAGCGCACCGGCCTCAGCCGCGCCACCATCGCCATCCTGATCGACGAACTGCTGCGCGCCGGCCTCGTGCGCGAACGCGGCCTGGGCGATTCGCGCGGCGGGCGACCGCCCGTCATGATCGAGTTCAATCCCCACGCCGCCCTGGCCTTGGGCGCGCGTTTGCGCGACCACCGCTGGGGCATCGTCCTCACCGACCTGGACGCGGAAGTCGTGCGCCATCTCGAAACGCCGCTGAGTGATCTCTCCCCTGCCACGGCCGTTGCCGCCCTGCAAGCCGGCGTCGCCCAGATCACCCAAGGCATCGACCGCTCGCGATTGCTGCCCGCCATCGGGCTGGGCACGCCCGGCCTGGTCGACATGGCCGCCGGCGTGGTCAAGACCGCGGTCGACGTCGGCTGGGTCGACGTGCCGATCCGCGCCATGGCAGAGGAAGCGTTGGGCATGGGCGTGTACGTCGCCAACCGCAGCAAGGTCGGCGCGCTGGCCGAGCTGTGGTGCGGCCGCGAACAAAACGTACAGAACCTGCTCTATATCTCTATCGGCACGGGCATTGCCGCCGGCGTGGTGATCCAGGGTCAGCTTTATATGGGGGTGAATTCAAGCGCGGGCGAATTGGGCCACGTCACGATTTTGCCGGACGGACCGCTGTGCGCCTGCGGCAATCGCGGCTGTCTACAGGCTCTGGCCTCCGGGCCGGCGATCGCCAACCGCGCCCGCGCCCAACTGCGGGGCGGCCCCGAAAGCCTGCTCCTGGAATTGGCTGAAGGGCATCCCGAACGCATCATGGCCGAGACCGTCTTCATCGCCGCCGAACAGGGCGACGAAGTAGCCCGGCATGTCGTCGACGAAATCGCGGTCTACCTCGGCATCGCCATCGCCAACCTGGTGAACCTCTTCAACCCGGCGCTGATCGTGCTGGGCGGGCCGGTCGGCCAAAACGGTCAGGTGCTGCTGGAACCGCTGCGCGCCGAAGTGCAGCGCCGCGCCATGGCCTACCCCCTCTCCGCCGCCCGCATCGTCAGCAGCACCCTGGGGCCGGACGCCGGCGCCATCGGCGCAGCAGTCCTCGTGCTGCAACATGCCAGCGAGTTGTTGTTCGCTCGCAACTGAGCCGTCAACCCTGATGACGCTTGCACAGCGCGGCCGCGCTGTTCAGGTCCTTGACCGTCGCGCGTGCAGCCCGGTCAAAAGCCGCAGCCCAGAACCTGCAATCCAAAATCCTACGCCTGCCACTCCTCGCGCAGTACGCCCATCAGCACCAGGTCGTCGTAGCGGCCGTCGCTCCACACATGGGCGCGCAGCCGTCCCTCTTCGCGGAAGCCGCAGGCGGCATAGGCGCGCAGCGCGCGCGCGTTGCCGGCGTGGACGCGCAGCCACACCTTGCGGTAGTTGCGATGGCGGAACGCAACCATCAGCAGCAGGCGCACGCTCTCGCGGCCATAACCCTGCCCCCAATACGCCTGGTCGCCGATGGTGATGCCCAGTTCGCACGTGTGCGCGGTCTCGTCGGCGTTGAACAAGGCGCACTGGCCGATCACCCGGCCTTCAACCTCGATCACAAAGCTCATGCCGTCGCGCCCGCCTTTGGCAACTTCCTGTTCAAACTCCGCCAGCAGCCGGGCATGCGCCTGGGGCATGGGCGGATCGCCTCCGCCCGCCAGTTCCACCGCCAGGTCGTTGTTGAATTCCCACAGCCGCGCCAGATCGTCCCGTTCCCGTGCGCGCAGCCGCACGCGTTCCCCTTGCAGCAATGCCGTATCCTTTCAAGTGATGAGTGTTCAAGTGATGAGTGTGCGACCTATTCTCGCGGCTGAACCGGCGTATCCAGCACCAGCTCCATGAATACCAGATCGAGCCAGCGCCCGAACTTGAAGCCCACCTGCCGGAAGCGGCCAATCGACTCAAAGCCGAACGAGGCGTGCAGACCAATGCTAACCGCATTCTCGGCGTCTACCACCGCGACGATGGCATGCCGGTCCATGCGGCGCGCCGCCTCGATCAATGCAGCCAGCAGCGCCTTGCCAATGCCGCGCCCGCGACGGTCTGCAGCCACATAGACCGAATTCTCTACCGTGTACTGATAGGCCGCGGCCGCGCGGAATGGGCCAAGTGACCCGAACCCCGCCAACTGGTCTTCATCATCCGCCACAAGCACAGGGAACCCGCCCGCCTGCTTCTCTTGCAGCCAGGCATAACGCATCTCCAACGTGTGCGGACGGTACTGATAGACCGCAGTTGTAGTGAGGATCGCCTCGTTGTAAATGCCGAGGATGGCGGGCAGGTCCTCCTCCGTAGCCGACCGAATCGTCGCCATCTTAGGCCCGCTACAGCGCGTGTATGACGCCGCGCGTTGCCGCGGCCTGCGTGAAGACCTCCTCGTCCAGCGCCAGCCCGAAGCCGGGGCTGTCCGGCACGACGACCTGCCCCTCCTCGATGACATAGCCGCCGCCGTCCAGACCCGGCGTCACAGTCTCGTCCCACTCGGCGAAGGCTAAACGCGCCAGCGCGCCCGCCAAATGGCAGACCGCGTAGTTGCCGACGTGCCGGCCATAGTGGTGCGGCGCGGACTTCACGCCCCAGCCGTCCAGTTTAGCGCCCAGCGCCAGCCAATCGCTGAAACCGTAGGATAGGATGTCGTACTGCACGACGTTGACCAAGCCCGCCTGCGCCCACGCCAGCAGGCTGGGCGACGCCTCGCCCTCGCCGTCGGCAATCAGCGTGGACAGCCCCTCGGCCCGCAGCCACGCCTGCAAGTCCTCGTAAAGCGCATGGTCCTCATGAAACGGCTCCTCCAGCCAGTAGATGCGGCAGTCCGCCGTCTCCGCCAGCACGCGCTTCGCCAGGTTGAGGGTGTAGCCGTCGTTGGCGTCGATCATGAGGATCGCCTCCTCGCCCGCGGCGGCGCGCACCGCGCGGATCACCTCGATATCGCGCCGCGTCCCCTCCTCCACAGGCATATGGCGGGCGCCGCGCCCCGTCTTGATCTTAAAGGCGCGATGCCCGCAGGCCAGCCCCTGGCGCGTCTCCGCCGCCAGCAGTTCGGCGGCCTCCTCGTCGCTCGCCAGATGCAGATCGTCCATATAGAGCGACGTGTCGTAGCAGGGCACGCGCAACGACTGCGGCGCGGGCTTGCCCGCCATCGTCGCGGCCAGGCGATAGACCGGCTGGCCTGCGCGCTTCGCCATCAGGTCCCACAGCGGGAAGTCGAAGAACTGGCCCACCGGCGTCGCGCCGTATTGTGCGTCGAACAGCGCATCCAGCGGCTGGCCCAACACATCCAAAATCTGCTCCTCGGTGGCGCGGCAGAAGCCGAACCCGCTTGCGCCGTCGTCCGTGGTGATGCGCGCCAGCGGGACGCGCACGCTTTGCCCGTGCACGCCTAGCCGCGCGTTGCATCCGGCCAAGCGCGGCCGCCGTCCCTCCAGTTCCGCCCACTCGACCGCTGAAATGCGTGTCTTTGGCATAGCTCCGCCCTATTTGCGTTCCCTGATGAAGAAGATGAAGTCCAGATCGCCAGGCGACCGACCGTGTTCGGTGAGGATGGCGGCGGCCTCGGTGCGGTGCTGCATGCTGTGCAGCAGCATATGGTTGAGCATTTCCCAGAGCGCATAGGAATTCGTATCGCCGCGCGGGCTGGTGAGTTCCAGTTTGGCCGCGATGTCGGCTTCGGTCAGCCCTTCGAGAAAGGCGCGACAGCGCGCCTCCTCCTCCTGCCACAGGGCGCGCACTTCGTCCAGGGAGGCGAGCTCCTGCTCGGAGGGAGGCAGTTGGCTGAGCGCGCCATGCTGGGCCAGCGTGCGCCACAGGATTTCGACGCCGGCCAAATGCGACAGGACGTGGTGCAGGCTGCCGAAGGCGGACGGCGCACGGTACTGCTCCTCGCTCAACTGCGCCGCCCCGTCAAAGATGCGCCGGTTGGCCCAGCAGTTGTACTCGTACAGCGTAACGATCATCTCCTTCACGACATCTCTCCTCTCTATCCCTTACGCGCCACGGCGACCAAGCGCCGCGCCTCCACGCCGTAGGGGTCGCCGTCCAGGTTGCCATACAGATCGACGCGTGTAAAGCCGGCGTCAAGCATCATGCGCCGCA
>CAZYSJ010000087.1:0-19841 GCA_964649875.1 uncultured Caldilineaceae bacterium | reverse complement strand
CCCGTCGGGATCGCCTCTACATTCAGCTGGCTCGCTTCCCCCAGCTTCATGACGACGCCATCGCCGTACTTCTTATTCAGATTCGCCAGAGTTGTTTCCAGCGCCTTAACCTTACCGTCTGACATGGTGGACGCTCCGTCTCCCTGCGCCAAGTGGTCGCCTGCCTGCCGGCACAACCTGTGGCCGGCCAACGATTGAACATCCGTTCTATTTGTGAAGTATACCGATTCTGGGCGCGCCTGTCAAACGCCGTTTCGCCTTTTTGCGCGGGTGCATCTCAGGTTCGGCGCAAGCTGTCATGCTGAGTAATCCAAGACTTGCGTCCTACGAAAAGTAAGGAACCGGCGCAGCGCCCTTTCCATCACGCCTCTTGTCATGTTGAGCGGAGCGAAACATCTTGCCTTTGTCCGCGTTGTCAGTTCATTAGAAGCGCAGCGATGCGCCACGAATTGCTCGAACATGATCCCAACCGCTTCGTGTCATTCGAGCAATTCGTGGCAAACAAACAACGCTGCATCCTAGCCCAGGCGTCCCGTCAAGGGCGGGCTTTCCTTTGGCCCGAACGACACATTCGCCCGGAATTCGAACTGCACGCTCTCACCCGCGAAGCGGCAGGCGACGGTCGGGCAGTAGGGCGTCTCGTAGAAGCACAGTTTCAGCGCCAGCGCATCGTCCGCGAGCCAGGCGAAGCTTGCCGCCGCCGGAACGGGGTCGCCTGTGGCGACATCGACCGCGTCCGTCGCCCAGACGCCGCGGCCGGCGCGGATGCGATGCTCGCCCGTGGCGTCGCGCACCGTATAGATGCAGCCGTCATCATCGAAAGTGAAGGAGATGAACTCAAGCCCCGGCTCGTTGGCCTCGAACTCGTTTGACTCGAAGACGTAGCGCCGGCCCGACAATTTAGTCTCGATGTGTGACGCAGCCTGCCCCGTCTGCGGTGCAAGGGATAGACTTGCCAACTTGTCGCGCAGACGCTGCGCCGCGGCGACGTCCTCAGGCAGCTCGGCGGGCTGCATGGCCGGCAGCAGATGCGCCCACACCAGGTCGAGCACAGCCTGCATGTCGTCCAGCCCGCCGGTCATCGCCAGCACCGCGTCCTGGTCCGGCATCACCACGCAGTACTGGCCGAAAGCGCCGTCCCCGCGATAGGCGTTATGGCGGCAGCGCCAGAACTGGTAACCATAGCCCTGCGCCCAATCGGGGTTCTCGTTGGCGCTGTTGTCGGAGTGATAGGCCGTCGCTTCCTCGACCCAGGCTTCCGGCAGGATGCGCTTGTTGTGCCAAGTCCCCTTTTGGAGAAGCATCTGGCCGAAGCGGGCGATGTCCTCCGTCTTGATGCTGAGGCCCCAGCCGCCGGTGTTGATGCCGCGCGGGCAGGTCTCCCAAGCGGCGCCGTGGATGTTGAGCGGCTCGAAGAGGCGCGGCGTCAGGTACTCCAGCACGGTCTGCCCGGTCAACTTCTGCACGATGGCGGAGAGCATGTAGGTGGCGCCGCTGTTGTACAGGAAGTGCGTGCCCGGCGGGTAGACCACATCGCGCGCCAGGAAAGCACGCGCCCAGTTGCCGTCTGGGCTGTTGTGCAGATGGTCGACCGTATCCTCGGCGTGGCCTACGGTCATGCTCAACAGATCGCGCACGCGCAAGGCGGCCAGGTTGTCGCTGACCTCGGCCGGGGCTTCGTCGGGAAAGAAGGAGAGCACGCGATCGTCGACCGTGAGCAGCCCCTCTGCCACGGCCAGGCCGACGGCGGACGACGTAAAGCTCTTACTCAACGAATAGAGCATATGCGGGTGTTCGGGCGCATAGGGCGCCCACCAGCCTTCCGCCACGACTTTGCCGTGACGCAGAAGCATGAGGCTGTGCAGGCTGTCGATGTCGCGGTCTGCGGCCTCGACAAAAGCGAGGACGGCCGCAGAGGCGATGCCCTGCGCCTCAGGGGAACTGCGCTTGAGCCTGTTTCGGGTGTTGATGGCGTTCATTTTGGATTACCTGGCTATCTGTTGAGGGGTGAGTAAATCGATAGATCGGTAGAGGCCGCGCCAGTCGGCGTGAGAGTCCGCTTGCGCCATATTCTTGCCCCCTTTCAAGAGTGGTTTACGGCAGCGCCGCGTTACTGACGGTTGCGAACGCCCTTATACGCCGCCTTGCCCATCCACGCCGCGGCGCGGCCCAGGTCCTCTTCGATGTCCAGCAAGCGGTTATGACCGGCGGCTCGCACCTGCCCGGCGTTCAGCCCCACGGCGAAATCGCCGATGCTGTCGCGGTCGCCGCGGCTGCCGCAAGGGTGGACATTGTAGCCGTGCGCCAGCGCCTCGCGGCAGGCCGCCAGCGCCTCGCTGACCGTGCCCACCTGCGTGATCTTGACCACCATCGAATTGCACGCGCCTGCTTCAATCCCCTGACGCAGCCGCTCGATATTGGTGGTGAACAGGTCGTCGCCCACGATCTCGATGCCCAATTCTTGCACCGCCATCGCGTGACCCTCGAAATCCTCCTCGTGCAGCGGATCTTCCAACGAAACGATGGGGAAGTTCTGGACGTAACTCTTGAGCAGCGCAATCTGTTCGTCGCGCGTGCGCTCGCCGGGCATGAAGTGGCCGACGTATTTGTCGATGTCCGGCTCATAGTAGCAATCCGCGGCGCAGTCGAAATAGATGCCGACCTTGCCCTCATAGCCGCACTGGATGATCGCCTCAGTCATGATCTCCAGCAGATGGCGGTCATCCTGGATGACGCCCGCCAAGCTCTCGGCGTGATAGGTCTCGGCGTAGGTGTCCGGATAACGGGCGCGCAGCAGACGGCGCACGGCCTCCGAGCAGCGCCAACTCCACTCCAGCGCAATTTCGTAGCCGCCGGCTCCGAAGGCGCAGAATTCGTAGCTTGGCTTGAACCAGCGCGACGTCCCCGGATCGCGGTAGCGCCCGCCTGTGCCGATGCCGACGATGGGAATGGGCAGCGTGACGGCGTTGGCGCCGCCGATGGTGCGGTAGAGCGGCAGATTGGAGGAAGCCGCAGCCGCCTTGAGCGCGGCCAGGGATACGCCGACGATGGAGTTGGCGCCGAGCCGCGCCTTATTGGGCGTGCCGTCCAACTCGATCATCAACTGGTCGATCTCGCCTTGATGCGTGACGTCAACGCCGGCAAGCGCGGGCGCGATGACCGTGTTGACGACTTCCGCCGCCTTGCGCACGCCGCGCCCGTTATAGCGTTCACCGCCGTCGAGCAGGAATGCGGCTTCGTAGCTGCCGGTGGACACGCCGGACGCAGGCGTTGAGACGCCGACAGCGCCATCCTCGGTCTCGACGACGACGCGCAGGCCGAGAAGACCGCGCTCCGCCGTGATCTCTTTCGCGCGCACATTACGAATCTTGGATCCCATACGTAGACTCCGCGAAATTTGAGTTTCTAGGCACAATGGCTTCTGACCGAGGGATGACGAAGTCGGGCTAGAGTGGTTTGGACACGCTTTCTACAGACACAAGGGGTAGGCAAACCTCGTTCAGTATACCCCGAACAACGACAGCGCGAAACCCGGCGGCGCGCACGCTTTCAGTACGAGCCGGCGCTGTTGATCCTGCGCTCATGAGCGAAATTGGCGCTTGACTTCAGAACAAATGTTCTGTACTATAACATGCAAGATGATCCATCGCTGTGACTCTTTCTCTACCGGAGGGAGTGCAACATGAGCTACAGGCGCAGAACGCTTGAGATGCAAGCCGATCAGATCGAAGCGGTGCTTTCTAAGCACAAGGTGAGCGGCCGCGTTGAAGGCGGGGTCGTCACCCCTCGATTCGTGCAATTCCGGATTCACATGGATGTGGGGACGAAAGTGAAACAAGTGGCGAACCTGGCGGAGGAGATCGCCATGGCGCTGGGCAAGCGCGAGGCGCGCGTCTACCGTAAGGGGTCGGCCATCAACGTAGAGGTGCCGCGCACCAAGCCCGAACCGGTGCGCCTGATCCCGCTGAGCAACCGCATCGCCAAAGCGCCGCCCAATACGGCTGTGCTGGGCGTCGAGGAGAACGGCACGCCGCTGCTCGTTCGACTTACCGCGCCGGAAGTGTCGCACATCCTCATCGCCGGCACGACGGGTTCGGGCAAGACTGCCCTGGCGCGCACGCTGCTCATCTCATTGGCGATGTTCAACAAGCCGGCGGAACTCCAGATCGTGCTAATCGACCCGAAGGGGCGCGGGTTCCAGCCGCTTGCCAACCTGCCGCAGGTGCTGGGAGGCGTCAGTCGCTCGCCGGAGGACGCGCTGGAACGGCTGCGATGGGTCGTCGAGGAGATGGAGCGTCGCGACCATGCCGGCGTCAGCGCGCCGGTGATGGTCGTCGCCGTGGACGAGTTGGCGGATCTGTTGCAGACCGGCGGCGCAGAGACCGAGGCCAGCCTCACGCGCATCAGCCAGCGCGGGCGCGAGGCGGGCATCCACCTAGTCGCCTGCACACAGAAGCCCACCGCCGAATTGATCGGCGGCGCTATGAAGGCCAACTTCCCGGTGCGTCTCGTAGGAGCGGTCGCCAGCCGTGACGAGGCGCGCTACGCAGCCGGCATCGCCGACAGCGGCGCAGAGAAGCTGGAGGGCAAGGGCGATTTCCTGCTCGTGGCCAAGGGGGAGACGGTGCGCTTCCAGGCGGCATGGATTGGGCCGCGCGACCTGGCGGCGGTCGAGAACGCTATCCATGCCGGAGGCGCGCCGGAACGCCAATGGCCTGACCCCCATGCTGCAGCGAAGCAGGGGCAGGCTAGTCAGCCGCGTCAACTGCCGGCGCGCAATTTGTTAGATCGACTGCTGAAGGCGTGAGCGGCATATCAGGCGATATCGACGTGAGTGTGTACGAGGCGGGATGCGACGGGAGGCGTACAGCGTGAGACGATTCATGGCAGTAGCATTGTTGGCGTTTGTGGCAGTAGCAGCATGGCGCATATCCGGACGGCTGAGTGCAGATGCGGTGAGCATGGCGGTGGGCGTTCTTTTCGGCGTGGCCGCGGGCGTGCCGGCTGCGCTGTTGATGTTGGCTTCGTCTCGCCGGCGCGAGAGCGGGCGAGATGATGAATTTGAAGGGGCGGAGCGCGGCCGCTCGGGGCGTAATCCGCAGGCGGCCTACGGCGGCTATTTCCCGCAGCCGCCGGTGATCGTCGTGACAGGCGGCCAACCGATGCAGCAGCCCATGCAGGCCAGTCACGGCAGACAGGCGGCGCTGCCCGCGCCATACGGTGCGACGATTGACGCGCGTGAGTTCAAAGTCGTGGGCGAGCGCGAGGGATGGATCGACGAGTGGTAGTGCGCTTTAGTCGAATAGTACGCCGCGTGCGACTGCATCGCACGCCTCAACGGTATCGGGCAGCCCGGCTGAGGCCAGACAGGTCAACACGAGCAGTTGATCGGAACCAGGCGGGGTCAGCGCGTACTGGCGACCGCGCGGCGAGCGTCCTAGCTGCGCGTGGCGGTCAAGCGTGTAGTCGATGATGCCCACAGGTCGGCCGTCGCCGCGCAGCAGACCGTCTACTGTAGCGGAGGCGACTGTCGCGCCGCCAAGCTGCATCAGCTCGTTGGCTGCTGCATCGATAAGTGTGGGCAGATCCAGCCCATAGGCCGGCACGAAAAGGGCTGTGACGATTGCCGCCGGCGCGTCATCGCCAGAGGGCAGCATCAGCGCGAATTCGTAATCCTCAGCGGATTCCGGCGTTGAAGCGACATCCCTAAACTCCCAACCATCAGGCAATTCCAAGCGGCAGCTAGGCAGGGCCGGCGTTGGCGTGGGGGCGAGCTTCAAAGCGGGCGGCGCGGCAGTTATGGCAATTGTCGCGCGCATCATCTGTCCTGTGGTCGGCGACGGGATCGGCACGGCTGCCGGTTCGCTTGTCGCCACATCTACGACGGGCGCCGCGCCGCGACAAGCCGACAGAGCGAGCGCGATCAATATTCCAGCCGCCGCTCGCCGTATGCGCGGCGCAGGCCGCAGCGTTATTGGGCGGATGGGCAGAGATGGCTGATCACGCATGCGGCGCAGTCCGGCTTGCGCGCGGCGCAGACTCGTCGCCCGTGGAAGATCAGCAGATGGCCGATGTCGATCCACTCTTCTTGGGGGACTAAGTTCATCATGTCGCGCTCGATCTTTTCGGGGTTTGACTCCGCCGTTAGGCCAAGCCGGTTGGAGAGGCGCTTGACGTGGGTGTCGACCACCACGCCGTCGGCGATGTGGTAGGCGCAGCCGAGCACGACGTTGGCGGTCTTACGCGCCACGCCGGGCAGAGTAAGCAGGTCGCCCATCTCCGAGGGGACTTGACCGTCGTATGCCTCCACGATGCGTCTGGCCGCGCCCTGGATGTTCTTGGCCTTGTTGCGAAAGAAGCCGGTGGGACGAACCGCCTCTTGCAGTTCCTCGATGTCGGCCTCGGCATAGGCCTGCGCCGTCGGATAGGCGGCGAAGAGCGCCGGCGTCACTTTGTTGACGCGTTCGTCCGTACATTGCGCCGAGAGGATGGTCGCAACCAGCAACTCCAACGGAGATCGGTAGTTAAGTTCGCACGTAGCGCCTGGGTATTCCTGGTGCAGCAGGCGCAAAATTTCGGGGATGCGCGCCTCGGCGGATGAGGCGGCGGTCAGTTCAGTCGGTGCGCTCATGGCGGTCCTTTCGCGTGGCGGAGAGGCGGCGGTTGAGACTAGGACAGCGGCATCACCGGGTGGGCGCGCACGCGATAGTCGGAGTCGTCGATGCGCTGCCACGGGTAGTGGATGAAGTCCTCGGTGATCTCGGCGTAGAAGTCGGGCTGGTCTTCCGGGAAGAAACTGCTGCTCTTTTTCCAGTGCAGCACGGCCAGTTCGGGAAAACCGCCGGCGGTCTCGATGCGGCCTTTGACTGCCATGATCGTGCGGCCTTGATACCAGAGATTATCGATCACCAGTATCTTGCGGCCTTCGAGCAGCGAATCGGAGGGGAACTGTAAGAAACGCGGCCAACTAAGCTTGGTGCGCTGCGCGGGGTCATCGGGAAAGAGCACGGCCGCGGTCAGCATGTTCTTCATCTTCAGCGCCTCGGCGATCATGCCGCCGGGGATGATGCCGCCGCGGGTGATGGCGAGAATGACATCATAGGGCGTGTTAAGCTTGAAGACCAGCGCGCTGACCAGCTCTTCCAGTTCGTACCACGTGAGATAGATGTGTTTCATGGACGCTCCCTCGAATCCCCTTGCGGCCGCAGGCCGATAGCGCCGGCCTCGGTCAAGGCTCTTGCGCGGCGATGATGGATGGGACAAAAGCCGCCGCATGGGCGGCCAACAACGCTGAACGATGGCGCGCACTCGGCGGATCGAGCGCGGTGACGCCGGGAACAAGCTCTAACTGTACGCTCGGCTCCTCGATTTCAATCCAGGCCGGCGGCCAATAGTGAAGCGTTACCGCACCCGGCGCTACATCCCAGATGCGAAAATCCCCGCGACGGTCGCTGACGGCGACGAACTGCACAGGCCGGCCCTCTCGTTCCAGGCCCACGACAACGCCGGCAAAGCCGGCATTTCCGGCAATGATCGCGGCCCCTTCGGGACGGAAGTGTACGACCGCCGGATCATGGTCGCTGACCGCTTGTACATTCTCGTCTTGGCCCGCGCCGCCCGACGCCAGATCCGCGCTGTTGTGAACCGCATCGACGCGGGAGAGCAATTGTACCATATTGGGCGAGATGAGAATATGGTCGAGCATCTGGCTGGCGCCGTTGTAGATGTAGGTATAGCGGTCGGACGGGGCGAGAAATCCCAGGGCGTTAACCAATCCAAGCGGGGCTTCCGTCAGAAGTTCGATGGCCGGGCCGCCGTAGAAGTCGTTGAGGTCGCCGAGCACAATCACAGGGGCCGCGGGGTCGTCGTCCAGCCGCTCCTGCACGATGGCGGCGATGCTGTGCGCCTGCTCCATGCGCCGCGGCGCGTTGACGGACTCGTCTCCGGCTTTGCTCTTCCAGTGGTTGTTGACCACGCGCAGCACGAAGTCCTCTCCCCAAGAGCCGGACACGGCCACGTCAAGCACGAGCGGCGGGCGGTCGAAGAGCGGGAACTGCCCTAGCGGACAGGGATTCCCGCCCCTCAGCGGGACGTCGTAATCCTGGTCGGTGCATGTTTGCGGGCTGTCGACGGCAAGCATTATGGCGCGGTCGCGGCGCAGCAGGAAGCTGTTGGTCAGCGGAAAGTCGGGATCAAACGTGCCTGGGCCAGGTAAGGCCACGGCAACGTAGGGCAAGCCGTACTCCTCGACGAGATGCCGGGCCAGCGCTTCGGCGTCGGCAGGCGCGCCGGTTTCCTGCAAGCCGATGAGCGTGCAGCCGGCGAGCGTCTCCGCAACGATGCGAGCGCGGCGCGCCAATGCAGCGTCATAATCCGCCGGGTCGGGGTGCTGCTCTGCGCCGCGGCCCAAGCCGTGCAGGTTGAACGTGCAGACCGTGAAATCACGCGCCGACGCGCTCACGGCGCTTTCATCGGGCAACGCGCCCCGCTCGACGCGTAGGTCCGCGCCGGGCAGGGGCAGGAACTGGTACTTGCCGAAGTTGTAGTCGAGGACGCCGGTAAGCGAAGCCCGCCCCTCATCCGCCGAGAAGATCCTGTCGCCCCAGTTAACGGCGGGCAGTTCTGCGCCGAGCAGGTTGGAGAGATAGTGCAGCGCCGCCTGTTCCGGCGTATCGGTGTGGAAAACGCGCCCGCCGCGCACCGCGGGTTGGAGTTTGGCGTCGAGCAGCGCGATCTCCACTTCGCCCGAAGCGTAGCCTTTCGCCGGCCCGTGGACGTATCCGTCCAGCCCGCCCAGGCGAACGAGCATGCCTTCGTACCGCTCGAACTGCGCCTGCGGATCGACGCCAAGACGAACAAGCGGCAAATCGACAGGCGCTACGGCGCTGGTCGAGCAGGCGTCGGAGTTCTCTATTGCGCCGGCCTGCGACAACTCGGTTTTAGCGTAGAACTCCTGAACATAGGCGTTGCGCACCAGAATGCACTGTCCGGGCTGCGTCGCCGGACGCGAGCGCGTGTAGACATAGAGGGCGTCGCTGGTCCGCGGATCGCCGTCGCCGGTCGGGTCTTGCAGATAGAAGCCCTCCGGCGTTACGCCTGTGACAATGCCTAGGGTTGTGACGCGCTGCCGAGCAAGGGGCGACGAGTCGCCCGCTCCCTGGACAACATAGATCGGCGTGAGGTTGAGGAGGGACGGGCGCGGCGCGGCGGTTGCAGCATTTGCCAAAGAGAGCGCCGCAGCAGCAGCCAAAGCGAAGATCGCCGAAGTTATTGCATTCGCCAGGCGCTGCATCATGCCCCGATTCTGACGAGTTTCCTGTGGCGGGTGAGTGCAATCATCATACTATTGGCGGCTGTCGCGGTCAAACAGAAACGAGGGCGCTCTGTTCGGCGCGACGCGTATTTGACAGTTTCGCACTGGAAATTTTCACGTTCCATACGCGCGCCTGGTATAATCCGCGTATGGTCTTATCAGGTAAAACAGCGCACCCATCACCCCACTGCCTGCAATTGACCACGCTAAGAGGAATTGCCGGTTGCAGAATTTGGATATCCGGAGCCGTATAGCCACAAGCTGAGGAACTGTGTATCGACGGAAGTTGAACCGAGCCTGGGATACATTGAGGTCGTTGCCGATGCCGGCCATCGCATCGGATCGCCTGGTGGAATTGCACAACGACCTGACGGACTATGACCTGCTGATCGCCAGCGAGATGCGCGAGTATCTGCGCGGTCGCATGGTCAACCGCAACAAGTTAGTCATCGACACGGAGTTGGAGGAGGCGCTGCGCTCATTCAAGGCGGAAACGCCGGCAGAAGTGGAATGCCGGCGGGAATTGCTCCGCTACAAACGGCGCATCGACGATGTGGTGCGGGAGTTGACGCGCATCACCGAGCAAAAACAAGTCACGAAGTAAGACGACGCCCGGAGTTCTCTGGGCCTTTTTCGTCTTGGCGTATGCTCTTGCCTGGCGCGGAGACATTTCGCGCGGGTGAATGTTTTCCGTCTGTCCGGCAAGCGCGTCCGCTCAAATTCTGCACACGACCTAGCGCCGCCGGCCAATTGCCGGCGTTTTTTTTGCGCCCGAAATACCCCCGCCATTCTCACTCCCCGCGACGCGGCAGCGGAATATCCCGCGCGATCAGGTCATCCGGATCTTCGCGCCGTTGGATCAAGCGAGCCTGGCCCGCGTTGAGCCACACGACGGCAGGCCGGCAGGCGCCGTTGTAGTTGCTGCCCATGCTCAAGTGATAGGCCCCCGAAACGGGAACCGCGATCAGCTCGCCTGCTTCCAGCGCCGGCAGGGGCAAATCCTCGAGCAGGATGTCGCCGCTTTCGCAGTAGGGGCCGGCAAGCGAGGCGGGGCCAACGGACGGGCGCGCCGGGTTGCTCACCGGAAGGGCGGAGTAGCGCGCGCCGTAGAGCGCCGGCCGCGGGTTGTCCGCCAGGCCGCCGTCGATCAGCAGCCAGCGTCGCTGCGGCGAATGCTTGACCGCGCCGACGCGGTAAACGGCCACGCCCGCTCTGGCAACCAGGCTGCGGCCAGGTTCCGCCTGTAGCCGGGGCAAGGGCAGGCCGCGACGACGACAGCTTTCGGCCAGGCGCGCCGCCACGAATGCGACATAATCTTCGATGGGCGGGTGGGGAAGCTCGTCCTCGTGGTAGGCGACGCCCCAACCGCCGCCCGGACAGAGCGTGCCGGGCAGCCAGCCGGTCTCCGCGTGCAGTTCTTCCGCCAGGTCGAGAACCAGTTCCAGCGCAGGGCCAATCGGCGCCGGGTCGTGAAAGTGCGAGCCTTGGTGGAAGTGCAGGCCGGTGAGGGGCAGCGACCGGGCGATACACAAGCGCACCGCCTGAGTAATCTCCTGCGCGCCCATGCCGAACTTGCTGTCTTCCTGTCCGGTCTGGCGATAGGCGTGGGTGTCGACCGCCACGCCGGGCCGCACGCGCAGCCACAGGTCAGGCCGGGCCGCCGGCGCGACGGGGTCGAGCAGCGCCGTCAGCCGTTCGAGTTCGCTCAGGTTGTCGACAACGATGACGCCCGCCTGACGCACAGCCGCGGCCAGGTCCGCGTCACTCTTGTTGACGCCGTGCACCAGGATGGCCGCGCGATCCACACCTGCGGCGGCGGCGATGCGCAGTTCGCCGCGCCCGGTGCAGTCCAGCCGGAGGCCCTGCTCCTGCGCCCATTGCGCCGCAGCGACGCAAAGGAAGGCCTTGCCCGCCAGCGTAACGCCCGACGCGCCGGCATAGTGCGCGGCCAGGCTGCGGCGATACTCGTCGACGGAGCGGTCCATGGTGGCCTGGTCATACACATAGAGCGGCGTACCGAACTCGTCCGCCAAATCGGCCAGTGAAATGCCGTCTACGGCCAACTCGTCGCCCGCAGGGCCGGAAACGACAGAGGCGGTGACGGGGAAGAGGGGCAGGCGAGTATCGAGCGACATGGGCGGGGCCTCGCAGCTAAAGGATGACCAGGACGATGCCGGCCAGCGTAATAAGCGCGCCGGCCAAGCTGTTGAGGCTGGGGATCTCCTGCAAGAGCAACATGCCGAGAATGACGCCGCCCGTGACTTCCTGCGTGGCGATCAGGTTCACCGGCGTGGCGCGCGTGCGGCGCAGGGCGGCATTATAGAGCGTGTGGCCCAGGGCGAGCGGCAACAGGCCCAGGGCGAGGATGGAGGCAATAGCCCGGCCTGTATAGCCGCCCGGCGTCAGGTTGATCGCGGCCGCCGGCAGCAGCCACAACGCAGCCAGCGCGTACACCGAACCGGCGTAGGCGAAGAGGCTGTAACGGTCGCGCTGGCTGCGCCCTGCCACGCTGTAAAGGCCGAAGCAGACCGCGCTGCCCAGCGCCAACAGGTCGCCCCAGAGCATGCGCCGGTTCAACTCCGGCTCGAACCCTGCCAGGATCGCCACGCCAATCACCGCGACGAGCGTGCCCAGCCACTTGCGCCCGCTCATCCCTTCCTTCAGGAACAGCCATGAAAAAATGGCGACAAAAATCGGCGCAGTGTAGACGAGGGCCAGGCTGTGGGCGATGCTCGTGTAGGAGAGCGAGGCGATGTAAAGCCCGAAATGCAGCGCCGCGATCAGGCCGATGGCCGCGAACAGCTTGCGATCGGCGCGCTGCGGCAACCGCTCGCGGCGCATAAGAGCCAGCCCCAACACCGCAACGCCGGCGGTCAACATGCGACCGAACGCGATCTCGTAAGACGTCAGCGTCTCCGCGGCCCAACGAATGAGGACGGGGCTGGCGCTGAAAAAGATGACGGCCACGGCGACATAGGCGAGGCCTTGCCGCTCTGCCCGGCGCGCATCATCCGCCCGGCTTTGCTGGGAATCTGCGTCGACGCTCACGGCGGGAAGGGTTCCGTTGGGCCGGATTCGCCGGTCAATTGGGCATGATGGCGACGTAGATCAGGCTCAACACCATGCTGAATACGATCAGCAGGCTGAGAATGTAGAAGACTTTTTCGTTTCGGGTATACCTGCGTCGGGGACTCATTCTTTTCCTTACGCTTTCTGTGAATTTCGAAGGAGCCGCGCGCTTGCGCCGCAATGGCCGCCGCAATGGCCGAAGAGGCTGCCGGTTTTCCGGCAAGCGTCGCCTGTACTAGTACGCTGCTCCTGCTCTCGTTCTGTTATCCCATATGTTATGTCATCTTGTCGCCCAGGCGGCGCGCCCCGTCTTCGGCAAGAGCGCAGCAGCCGGGCCGCAGGTTCGATTATATCATATGTGGCGTGCCCGCTGCGGCATTTCCGCTTGCCTGACGCCCGGTGATACACTCCAGCCATGATGACACGCAGGCAGACAGCCGCGTTGGGCGGCGCGAGCGCATTACTCGGTGGCGGCCTGCTGCTCTATCTGGTGCTGCGCATCCCGCCGCAGATGCCGGACGGGCAGCCGAACGTCGCTGCGCTGCTGTTGGCGCTCTTCTGCCTTCTGTTTGCCGCCGGCGGCATCGGCACGCTGGCCGCGCTGGGACTGCACAACCGCTGGCCTGCGCTGGCGGGCGTACGACGTCGCGGCCGGCCCTCTCCCGCGATCGCCTTGCGCCAAGGCGCCTTGATTGCCCTGGGCGCGGGCGCCGTCGTGCTGCTGGCCTATGCACACCTTCTCGACGCGGCCTACCTGGTCGTGACCCTCGTCATCCTCGTGTTGCTCGAAGCCTTCATCCAAAGCCGGGCGTGAACGCTCCCTAGCGGGCCGTCACCTCCAGCGGGCCGAGCAGCAGCCGGTCCGCCCCCTCTGCGCCGTCCGCATCCACGACCTGCAGGCGGTCGAAGCCCGGTCGCGTGTAGAGGCCAATCTCCAGTTGGTAGACGCCCGGCGCGGCGGACTCCGCCACGCCGAAGCGGTGCGTGTCCGTGATCACGCCGGCGGCTTCCCATTGCGTGCTGGGGATTGCGGGCGTATCGTCGTGGCCGCCGTGCATGACGTGCGTCTGGTCTAGCAAGTGGACGAAGGCGGTGTAGTCGCCCGTCACCGGCCCGCGCGCTTGCCAGTAGAGCGTGACTTCCAGTTCGTCGCCTGGGGCCAGCCTGCGGCGGCTGACGGTATAGCCGGCCAGGGTGACATTGTCGCGGAAAGTCGCATTCAGGGCGTTGGGGACTTCGCCCGGCGCGGGGTCGATGGCAACCGCGCCGAAGCGCAGCGCATCGTCGACCGCTTCCGCATCAACGGCGTCCCCATCGGGCGGCGCATTCAGCGTCACGGGCAGGCGTTGGCCCGTGGCGGCATCGTACAGTCCCACAGCCCACTGCCCGCGGTTAGGCGTAAAGGCCGTTTGCGGCACGGTAACCGTGTACGCCTCGACGCGCGTCTCGCCGGGCTGCCATTGGCTCGTCGGGTAGAGGCCGCCGCCCGGCATGGTGTCATGCTGCGCCGCGATCAGCCCGTCTGCGTCGACGAGATGGACGAACACCGAGTAGTCGACCGGCGGCGGCTGGTCCGCGCGCCAGGACACGCGCACCGTCGCCTGTTCGCCCGGCAGAAGTTCGTCCGGCGTCGCGTCCACGCCGATGATGGCGAAATGCTTCCCCAGTTGCGCGTTCACCGGCGTGAGCGCGTCCGCGGCGAGGGCAAGCGAGGCTGGCGGTTGGTAGGCGGGCTGGATGATCCACCACGGCGTAAGCGCGCTGAGCAGGAAGAGCAGGCCGGCGATCAGCCAGCCCAGCGTCCAGACGCCCCAGGCATGCAGCCCCACGGCGATGAGCATGACCAACGCCGGCGCGGCCGGGAAGAAGTAACGTCCCTGGGCGGCGGGCGCGATGTGCATGAAGCGCAGCCACGAGACGGCGAGGATCGCCAGCCAGAGCAGCAAGAGTAGCCCGCCCGCCCAGCGCGCATCTACACGCTCATCCTCACGCTCATGGATGCGCCGGCTGCGCATCGCCCAACGCCCCAGCGCCAACAGCCATCCGCCCGCCAAGAGCAGTTCCAGCCCGCGGAAGAACTGGTAAACGAGGGGGGGATAGGGCGCGTTGAGCCAGCCGAACAGCCCCCAGAAGGAACGTTCGAGGCTGGTGAGTTCCGCCGCGATCACCGTCCAACCGGCCGGTTCGACCCGCAAGAGGATGTTGGCCTGCCACACGTTCCAGGCCAGCGGGTCCGCGTAGAGCAGCCAGTTGCGCGCGTACCACCAGCCCGCAATGGCCGCGGCCGGTACGCCGATCCACAAGGCCGCGGCGAAGATGGGGCGCAGGCTGCGCTGTCGCCAGGCCACGTACAAGACCGCCAAGCCCGCCAGCCCGAACAGACCGAGCGCGCTCAGTTTGCTCAGCGCGGCCAGGCCGAGCAGCACGCCCAGCAGCAGAAAATCGCGGCGCAGGGCGCGGCCTGGCGGATTGGCCTGCATCTGCGCGCCGCCGCCGGGGTTGACGAGGACGACCAGCCGCCACAGCGTGAGCGCGGCCAAGGCGTTGACCGCGTTGTCGTTGGAAGCGGCCGCGCTGATGAAGATGAACTGCGGAATGAAGGCGAAGACGGCCACGCCCGCCAGGGCTTGCCGCAGCGCGACGATGCGGGCTGCAGCCTGGTAACTCGCCCACAGGGTGACCGCCCCGAGCAGTACCGAGAAGAGCCGCGCCACATGCAGCGCCAGGATGGAGCCGCGCCACGGCCATTGTTCGTCGCGATGATGGATCAGGTAGTTGCGGTTAGCCGCGGCGTCGGGCCGGCCGATGGCGCGATGCGGGTTAGCGCGCGCGTAGACGGCGGGAAAGTCGGACTGGTCGATCCAGGATGTCAGCGCGGCCGCGGCCAGATAGTAGCCGGGGGCCTGCACGCCCTGCTGTTGCCATAGCGCCTGCGTGCCCGCTGCGGAGACGGGCAAGCCTTGCCCCGTGGCGAGATGCTGGATGAAGGCATAGTGCCAAATTTCGTCGGGCGTTTCAAAAGCGGGCGTGATCACGCTGTAGACCGCGGCCAGGACGACGAAAGCGGCGATCACCAGCCACAGCACGCGCGGCGCGGCGGGGGCGTCGGGGAGGGGCGGACTTGGATCGTGCCTCATGGCGAGAGGGTCAACAGGGGCGGGCGAGCAGCGGCGCAGAAGGTGCGCTAGGCGACGCGCGGCGTGCGCTGCGGCGGCTGCCAGACGAAGAGATAGGTGACGAGGCTGCGCAGGTAGCGCAGCCACACGTCCTGCACGCGGAAGTTCGACTCGCCGTTGGCGCGCACGTATTCGTGTGTGGCGACCTCGGCCATACGATAGCCGCTGCGCACGGATTTGATAATCATCTCCTGCTCGATGGTGGTGATGTCCTCGCACAGGTCGAGGGCCGCGGCCACGTCGCGGCGGATGGCGCGAAAACCGTTCTGGCAGTCGGTCAAGCGCACGCCGAGCGTGTAGTTGATAGACAGGGTGATGACCTGGCTGCCGAAGAGTCGCACGAACTGCTGGATGGTGGCGTGCAGTTCGTCGCTGCCGCCGAGCATGCGCGAGCCGGAGACGTGATCCGCTGTGCCGGCGATGATCGGCTCGACCAGCGCGGGCACGTCGGCGGGGTCGTGCGAGCCGTCGGCGTCGACAAAGACGAGGATGTCGCCGGTCGCTTCCTGAATGCCGCGACGGATGGCGGCGCCTTTGCCGCGGCCGTCGTCCAGGATGACGCGTGCGCCGCAGGCGGCGGCGATGTCGCGCGTGCCGTCTGTGCTGTGCCCGTCGATGACCAGCAACTCGTCGGCAAAGGGGCGCACGCCGGCGAGCACAGGCAGCAAGTTGGCGGCTTCGTTGCGCGTGGGCACGATGACCGTAATTTTCGGCGCATCACCCGTTGCAGGCCGCGGGATGCGGCGCAGTCTATCCGGTTGGCGATACCACTGGGGCAGGTTGATCGTCAATTTTCCTTGTTTAGTCTCATGGATTGTCGGGAATAATGGCCGCGCGCTCGTTACGACGCGCGCCAGGCGCGCGTTCGGGCGCGTTGGCCCCCTAGCGTAGCGGCATTTGCCCGTTTAGCCAAATCGCGCCGGAGAATTCCCGCCGGTCTCCGGATTTCATTGCATCCTTGCGATCTCAGATTATTGGCGCCTCAACATGATTCTTGCAGTTGTCATTCTGAGCCGAAGGCGAAGAATCTCTGTGTGGCGGACGAATAGATTCTTCCTCCCTCCGGTCGTCAGAATGACAGAAACGTAGTTGCCAGAGCATATTGCCACGAATTGCACGAATTGACCGAAACAATTCGGCGCAAATTCGAGTAATTCGCGCAATTCGTGGCAAAGCTTTATTCTCCGCGGTTTGTCCGGCAGTTGGCGATTTGCTCGCCGCCGATGTTGCCAATTTGGGGGCTTGTGCGTCAGAATCGGATGCGTAGAACGGAGGCGCAGGGCGTCGTCGCGCTGACGGCGAGCCACGCGGGCGAGGGGCCCGCCGCAAGAACGAAAGAAGGATCGGATGGCAGAGAAGCAGGCGGAGAAACAGGCAAACAAACGGATATCGCCCATGCCGCAACTGGCGCCGCCGCCGGCCGCGGATATTCGCATCGTTGGGCTGGGGCCAGGCGCGCTGGAGGACCTGACCTTGGCCGCCTGGCAACTGCTGACCGCAGGCGGTCGCGTGGTCGCACGCACGCAACGGCATCCCTGCCTGGCGCAACTGGCCGAAATCACGGCCATTGAAAGCTTCGACGACCTCTACGAGCAGCACGACGAGTTTGCCGCGGTCTACGCCGCCATCACGCAGCGCGTCGTGGCGCTGGGCCGCGAGCCGGGCGGCGTAACCTACGCCGTGCCGGGCCATCCCTGGGTGGGCGAGGCGACGACGCCCCTGATCCGGGCGGCCGCGGCGGAGGCCGGGCTGAGCGTCTCCGTCACCGGCGGGCTGAGCTTCGTGCCGCCTACGTTTGCCGCCGTGGGCGTAGACCTGATGGACGGCGGGCAGGTGGTGGATGCCATGCTCCTCGCCAAGCAGCACCACCCCAAGACAGACGTGAGCCGCCCGCTGCTGGTCGGCCAACTCTACGCGCGCTGGCTGGCGTCGGATGTCAAGCTGACGCTGCTCAACGCCTACCCCGACGACCACACGGTGGCGATGATCCGCGCGGCGGGCACGCCGCAGGAGCAGGTGCGCCGCCTGCCGCTCTACGAGCTGGACCGCAGCGACGATTTCGATCACCTGACGAGCCTGGTTGTGCCGCCGCTGGACGAAAACGGCAGCTTTACGGATCTGCAGGAGATCGTAGCGCATCTGCGCGCGCCGGAGGGATGCCCCTGGGACCGCGAACAGACGTTGGAAAGCCTGCGCCAGGACCTGTTGGGCGAGTGCGCCGAGGTGTTGGAGGCGATTGACCTGGAGGCGGACGGGTCGGATAACAGCCTGCACATCGCCGAGGAGCTGGGCGACCTGATGCTGGTGGCGACGATGATGGTGCAGATCGCGACGGAGGAGGAGCGCTTTCGCATGGCGGACGTCATGCGCGCCATCGTAACCAAGCTGATCCGCCGCCATCCGCATGTCTTCGGCGAGATCGAGGTCGCCGGCGTGGGCGATGTGCTCACGAATTGGGACGCCATCAAGGCGGAGGAGCGCAAGGCCAACGGGCAGGCCGCGGCGGGTCCGCTGGACGGCGTGCCCGCGCATCTGCCTGCGCTGGAGAAGGCGCGCGCCCTGCAGAAGAAGGCGGCGAAGGCCGGGCTGCTGGATCGGCAGGCGCTGGCCCGCTCGCTGCCGGCGCTGATGAAGCTGCTCGGCGAGAACCCCGATGCCGAGGCGGTGGGCAAACTGCTGTGGGCGGCGGTCGCGCTGGCGCATGAGCACGACGTCAACGCCGAGGACGCCTTGCGCAGCTATGCGGCGGCCTTCCGGCGAGAGCATGAGGGGTAAACCGCCGGTCGCTTGCCCGGTTGAAGGACGGGTTTTGTTTGACTTGGGCAGGCGGAGCGAGTACACTACACATCACCTGATCTGCGCCAGTAGCTCAGTGGATAGAGCACTAGTCTTCGGAACTAGGTGTCGGGGGTTCGAATCCCTCCTGGCGTACTGCTCCACTTGCGACAATCTTAGCATTCACGCCGCGGGCATACTCACGGCGTTAAGTCCTTTTTGCCGAATTCGTAAGGCCACGCTAGTATGATAAGAGATTAATCCTCTATTACCCGCCGGCGGGGACTAGGCCGGGAGCCGCATTACCCTAGAACAGGGAGATTCATGATTGTCGATCCACCTATCATATTGATCCTATTGTGGTTGATTCTTTCCTTTATCGTCAGAGCCGCGGCGAATGAACGCGGAAGGGATAGTACCCGCTGGTTCATCCTGTCGTTGATATCTTCCCCGCCTATGGCGGTGCTCCTGTTGATGGCATTCCCCATCAAAGAGCCGGAGAAGACAAAAGGGATATATTACAAATCTGGGGATAAGCGCTAGAGTGATTACTGGGGAAAGAGAGGAGGGGGGATTATCACGCGCCCAATAAGCGGAGAAGCTGCTCGATAGCAGTTAGCTCGTAAAGCAATAAACAGGGATGCTTGCACTGGTCTGCTGCCCCGATCGCAGTAGAGAGTGCCTTATCCATAATTCTCCTAACAGACTAGTCATCACCGAAAGGAGTGTAGTGGACCCCTAGGGCTGGACTCCATTGTCTGCGAAGAGCCATTGCGAGTATAACCTATAGCGATAGAGAACACATTCACTGGATCAGAGTAGTGGTAACGGCACACTGAGTGAGAGCGAATTCAGGAGAACCATCACCCACAAAGAGTCCCCTGGGCTGACGCACCTCAAGGCAAGGCCGTCTCGTATGAAGCGATGAGAAGCTTCTTAAGGAAACAACTTACTAACTCACGCGTGATATTGCAAGAAAAGCAACAGGAGCAAGTTTGAGTATCCGACCGAATATCTCCCCCTATATCGCAGTGGCGTCTTAACTCGTCCCAAGCTCGACCTTCCCCCCCCCCCAAAAAAAACTTGTTTGACGCTCGCCGCGGCCTACACTAGAATAGCCGTCGTCATGGCGCCTTGGGCCGCAGGCCCGAGCAGAACACAGAGGAGGAGGAACAGATGTCGGACGGGTTCGACGCGACCGCGGCCAAGAGTGAAGTCTATCGCCCGCTTCCCGAAACAATTGACGCCTACACGGTACCGGACTATTCGAGCCTGCGCCAACAGGCCGCAGCCGACCCAATCGCCTTCTGGGATGCGCAAGCCCGGGAGTTGGTGGACTGGTACGAGCCATATGAGCAGACGCTCGACGCCAGCGAGAAGCCTTTTTACAAGTGGTACACCGGCGGCAAAATCAACATCGTGCATAACGCCTTGGACCGGCACATCAAGAGCTGGCGCAAGAACAAGCTGGCCTTGATATGGGAAGGAGAGGACGGCGAGCAGCGCAC
>CAZYSJ010000086.1:0-20152 GCA_964649875.1 uncultured Caldilineaceae bacterium | reverse complement strand
AGGCGCTCGGCGCGCCCATCTACGACCTGCTCGGCGGCAAGGTGCGCGACAAGGTTGTCTGCTATCCCCACAACGTCGGCCACTCCTACGAGATTGAGCCGCTGATCGAGTCCTGCCTCCAGACCAAAGAGGAAGGTTGGAAGTTCGTGCGCTGGGGCTTGCCCCAAGACGGTGAAATCTTGGAGCCGCGGCGGGCCGTGCTCGCCTCCATCCGGCAGATGTACGCGGTGCGCGAGGCCGTCGGCGACGACATCGAACTAACCTTCGACGTGCATACCCGGCTCGACCTGCCGGACGCGCTGTGGCTGTGCCGCGAGGTCGAAGCCGCCCGCCCCTATTTCATCGAAGACCCGCTGCGCTCCGAGAATCCGGATTCGTTCAAGACGTTACGCCCACGCACGCAAGTCCCGCTCGCCGCGGGCGAGCAGTTCAACTCCAAGTGGGAGTTCCGCCAATTGATCGAAGAGGAGTGGATCGACTACGCCCGCATCGACCTATGCATCGCCGGCGGCTTCACCGAAGCGCGCAAGATCGCGGGCTGGTGTGAAACCCATTACATCAAGCTTGCCGTGCACAATCCGCTGGGGCCGGTCTCCTCGGCGGCGTGCCTGCAACTCAACCTCGCCACGCCCAACTTCGGCGTGCAGGAGCAGCCGCGCAAGACCGGCGAGGTGTTGGCCGACGTCGTGCCCGTGCAGCCGGAATGGCGCGACGGCTATCTACTCGCGCCCACGCGGCCGGGCCTAGGCATCGAGTTCGACCGCGAGGCTGCGCAGAAACATCCCTTCGAGATGACCGAACCGCCCCACCTGCGCCGCGAGGACGGATCGTTCACCAATTGGTAACGCCTGACGCCCGTGCGGCAGACCTTGCGCCTGCCCGCGGGCGTCTCTCTCAACTCCCGCCGGCGTATCCGTCGATCGCCAGACTCGCCTCAGCGGCCAATTGTACCAGCATCTTGCGCACGTCGCTGCGGCTCTGCCAGTCGCGCGAGTCCCACTCGTCTGCATCCAGGTTGTCGCCGCCGTAGAGGACCTGCGCCAGATGCGCGCCGCGGAACTGCGCCACAGCGAACAACGCCGCGGCCTCCATCTCCACGGTGACGCAGCCCTCACCGCGGCGCAGCGCCATCTTGCCGCGCGTCTCCCGGTAAATGCCGTCGGTGGTCCAGGTCTTGGCTAGCACGTAGGGAACATGCCGGCGGTCCAGCGTCGCTTCGATGGCCGCCACGCCCGCGGCGGACGGCGTCGCCTCGCGGCCGGGCGGCAAATAGTGGTACGACGTCCCTTCGTCGCGCACAGCAGACGTAGGCACGACCAGATGCCCCGCCGCGATCTCACGGTCCAACACGCCGGCCCCGCCGCAGGCGATCAGCTTGCGACAGCCGAGCGCGATCACCTCTTCCAGCAACCCCGCGGCCAGCGGCGCGCCCACGCCGGGATGAAAAAGCGCCACGCGCCGCCCCTGCTCCCGGTGGACATAGACCGGGTGCGCGCCCATCTCGCTCTTGAGCGACGCGATCTCGACGGCGAATCCCTGTGCGACCAGGTCTTCGAGCACGTCCTGGAAGAACGTGATCACGCCGTGTTCGGGCATCTCCGGGTGCGGCTGGATCAGCTTGACCGGATCGATGATGGCGTCGCGTTCGGGATCGAATTCGAGGATCGGATAAGTTTGGCGCATCGCAGTAGCTCTCTTTGCGGCGAGAACACCGCACTATTGGACAATAACGAAAACCGGGCAACCGGCCAGAGCCGATCACCCGGTCACGCGTCACGGCAAGGGCGCTAGCCGCCTGCTTAGGTCTGCTGCGCTTGCACCGCGGCGATGGCCTCGCCCACCATCTGCACCGACTGGTCGATCTCCTCGGCGGTGATGATCAGCGGCGGCGCAAAGGCGATGATGTCGCCGATAGCCCGTGTGAGGAAGCCGCGCTCGGCCGCGGCATCGCGCACCTGGTTGCCCAGGCCGGCGGGTTGGCGCGTTTCCCGGTCCGCCACCAGTTCGATGGCGCAGATCAAACCCTGGCCGCGCACGTCGCCGATGATGGGGAACTCCTCGGCTAGGCCGTGCAGCCCATCCATCAGCCGTTTGCCCATCTTGGCGGCGTTGCCCGCGGCATCGACGCGTTCGAGCAGTTCGATATTCTTGAGCGCCACCGCCGCACAGGTCGGATGCCCGGAATAGGTGAAGGCGTGCATCCAGCGCTCATTGGCCGGCGCGTTCATGATCACGTCGCGGATCTTGTCGGAAATCTGGATGCCGCCCAGGGGCAGATAGCCGCTGGTCACGCCCTTGGCGAAGCTCATGATGTCCGGCTCGATGCCGTAGCGCGTCAGGCCGAACCAGTCGCCCGTGCGCCCGAAGCCGGTGATGACCTCGTCGGCGATGAAGAGCACCTCGTACTTGTCGCAGATCTGCCGCACCAGCGGGAAGTAGTCCTCCGGCGGCACAATCACGCCGCCCGCGCCCTGCACCGGCTCGGCAATGAAGCCGCCGACGGTCTCCGGCCCTTCGCGCAGGATGGCCTCTTCCAACGCCCGCGCCGCGGCCTGCCCGATCGTCTCGCCGGGCTTGACATCGCCGGAATAGCGATACGGGTAGGGCGCGGGGATGTGCAGGAAGTTGGGCACGCGCGGCTCAAACATCGGCCAGAAGCCGGTCATGCCCGTGGCGCTCATCGTCGCCAGGGTGATGCCGTGATAGGCCTGCTCGCGGGCGATGACCTTGACCTTCTCCGGCTTGCCCAGCCGCCGCCAATAATAGCGCACCGTCTTGAACGCGCTTTCGTTCGACTCGGCGCCGCCTGATGTGAAGAACGTCGTGTTGAGACTAGGGTATGCCCAGCCCGCCATGCGGTCGGCCAGCTCGATGGCTGGAATGTTGCCGGAGCCGACATAGCTCGAACAATAGGCCAGCGAAGCCATTTGGTCGCGGGCCGCGTCGGCAAGCTCGACGTTGCCGTGGCCCATCAACACATTCCACAGGCCGGCCAGCCCGTCGATCATCTCGCGGCCATCTACGGTGCGCATCCACACGCCATGCCCCGATTCGAAGATCAACGGCTCCTGGTGCGCGCTGGGATGATGCAGCGGGTGGAGCATGTGCGCTCGGTCTTTTGCCAAAATGTCGTTCGTCGCAGCCATGAGAATCTCCAGATTGGGTAAAGGGGCGGTCGATGGCGCAATCGCCGGTTCAGCCCGGCGCGCCTGTTTCGCCCAGTGTACCTGATGGCGCGGGCATTGTCCAAGCGCGAACGCCGCATTCAACTGCTGAGCGAAGCTATTTGGGCAAAAGCGCGGGCAGAAAGCCGCCCACAAAAGCGTCGCCTAGGCCGATCGTCGTCGCATTCGACTGCTCGACACAGGCCACCGGCACGCAGCACACGCGCCCGTCCAGCAGCCCCTCCAGTGCAACAGCGAACGCCGCGCCTTCCGCCGAAGGGGGAAGGGCTTCAACCTCGCGGTAATTGTCTGCCGTGAACTCATCGCCAAAACAGAAGCGCGTCGTCGCCATCGTCACCCCGCCTTTGAGTACGCGTGCAAATCGTCGCGCATTTTCGTCATAGGCCAGCGCCCAGTGCATCGTATGCACGACGATGACCGGCGCGGGGATCAGCCTGTGCAGATGCGCCAGCGCCTCTCCGATCTGACCGGCATCCAACAGATCGAGCTTGCCGCCCAGATAACCCTGCATCTCGTCTTCATTAAGGCTTACGATGTCGATCTTACCTGCCAGCCGCGCATGGATCAGACGGCTGAACCTCGGCTCATAGAAGCCCGCCTCTTCATAGAAGACCAGCGCCTCTTTGGGCAGCCTCGCCATGATCCGCTCAACCGACTCCAGCCGCTCGACGAGCAGCGCTTCGCTCTGCATGGCGTTGAAGCCGGAGACCAGAAAGACCCTGGCCTCGGCAACGAGATCGGCGAAGTCCTCGTTGATGCGCATGACGATGTTATCGGCGTCGTTGTGATAGATGATGCGGTTGGCCCGCGCGGCGACAAGCTCGATATCGCCTGCGCTCACACGGGCGCCCTTGTCGAACTGCACGATCAAGTGCGGATAGAGGGTATCCTGCGTGTTGCTGCACACATAGGGGCTGTCCTGCGGGATGAGCCTGCGCACATGGTCGTTGATGGCGGACAGATGAAGGGCGGAGGTGTAGCCCAGTTTGCGCATGGCGATGGCGGCCCGCACAGAAGTGCCGCCCAGCGTGATCTTGTTCTCGAAGCGCTGTGCAAAGCGCTCGACGATGGCCGACGAGGCGACAAAGCGCTCGCCGCCGGCCCCGGACTGCACGAAGCTGAGGATCGAGACGACCAGGTCGCGCTCGCTGTGGATCGCCCCGTCTGCCGGCAACTCGTCGGCGCGGATGCCGTAGCGGGCGATCAGATCCTCGTATACGGCGGAATCCCAGACAATCTCGTAATCAATGTTATCGCCGAACCCCAGGGCGATCTGCTCTGCCATGAATCCCCTTCGCTGTTCTGCCTGCCTAGATATGTCTGCAAAAGAAGCTCGCCCTAGACAACGCCTGTCCGAACAAGCATTAAACTCTAGGGCGAGCTGATCACACGCGCGGTTCTTATCGTCGCAGCCGGTTGTGTTGGGCGGAAAACCCTATTGCCGCGGCTAGGCCCGGCAATGCGGATAGAGCGCCGCCTTGCCGGTCGCATCGAAGAGGTCGATCTTGTGGTAGGCGACCTCTTTCATGGCTTTAATACAAGGAGGATAGATGGCGTTCGGCTCGCGAATCACCGGGTTCATCAGCACCTCGCGGCACTTCTGGTAGAAAGCGTCCTTGATGTCGCTAGAGATGTTGATCTTGTTAACGCCCAGCTTCACGGCCGCGGCGATCTCCTCGTCCGGATTGGCGGATCCGCCGTGCAGGACCAGCGGGATGTCCACCCTAGAGGCGATCTCCTTGAGCAAGTCCAGTTTTAGTTCCGGCTTTTTGTCTTTCGGGTAAATCCCATGCGACGTGCCGATCGCCACCGCCAAACTGTCGACGCCCGTGGCATCGACAAACGTCACCACATCGTCCGGATTGGTGTAGATGATGACGTCTGTGCCCGCCTCAGCTTCGGGGCCGGTCGTGCCGATGGTCCCCAGTTCGCCCTCGACCGAAACGTCGATGGCATGGGCCAGCGCCACGATCTCTTTGCAGATGCGGATGTTCTCTTCGAGCGGGCGCGTGGACGCGTCGATCATGACCGACGTGAACCCGCATTGGATGGCCTGCATCACCTGGGCCAGCGACGATCCGTGATCCAGATGGATGCAGACAGGGACTGTGGCCCGATGCGCTTCCTCGACCGCGGCTTTCACGAACGAAGGACGCACGAAGGCCAGTTCGTCGGGGTGGATCGCCAGGATGACGGGGGCCTGCTTTTCCTCCGAAGCTTCCATGATGCCGCCCAACAGCATATTGCTGCTGATGTTAAAAGCCGGAACAGCAAAATGGTTGGCATGCGCTACCGCCAACAGATCTCTCATATTCATCAACATGGCAACATCTCCCTAGATGACAATGATTATGGTTGTATGAACAGCCGCCCGCGCCAAGCTAGGCCGGCAGGCGGATAGTTTGTGCAGAATCGATTTACCCTTTGACGGAACCCGCCGTCATCCCCGCGATGAAGTACCGCTGGAAGAACAAGAATAGCAGCAAGACAGGCAGACACCCAAGCACGCTCATCGCCATCATCTCGTTCCACTCGTAGGAATGCTGGCCCATGAGCAGTTGAATCCCGACGGGGACGGTGCGCATGTCGGTCGTCTTGGTCAACGTAAGAGCAAAGAGGAATTCGTTCCAGGCCAGCATGAAGGTGTAGACGCCCACCGAGACAATCCCCGGCAGCGAGATCGGCACAAGCACCCGCCACAGAGCGACAAATGAGCTTCCGCCGTCGATCATCACGGCCTCGTCCAGTTGGCGCGGCAGCGTGTTGAAGTAGCCGGTCATCATGATGATGGCGTAGGACAGCGTGAAGACCATGTACGTGAGGACCAGGGCCGCATAGGTGTTGTGCAGCTTGAGAAAGACGATGAGGCTGAAGTAGGGGATCAACAGCGTAATGGGCGGCACAGCCTGAACCCCGATGATGACCATGTTCAACGGTCGCTTGAGAGGGAATTCATAACGACTGAAGCTATAGCCACCCAAGATGCCGACGAGCAGGGTGAGGATGGTGACGCTCATCGAGACCAGATAGCTGTTGAGAAAGAAACGCACTTTCTCCGGGCTGGTCACGACGGCGGCATAGGCCCCAAAAGAGAACGATTCCGTGATCAGGGCCGGCGGATAGGCGAAAATGTCCATATTGGACTTAAACGAAGACGAGAGCATCCACAGCACAGGAAAGCCCGGCAGCAGAGCGCCGATCAACAGCGCTATGATCACCAGCGCTCTTGCGATTCTGATTTTGGCAGGTCGGGAAATGGCGTTAAGCATCGCTCGCTCGCTGTCTTCGCACATAGAACAGGGCCACAAACATCGACAAGACCAAGATCACCATGGCGCTGGTCGAGGCCAGAGAAAACTCGTAGGTGCTGAACGCCAGCTTATAGGTGAACGTACTCAGCATCTCCGTCACACGGCCCGGTCCGCCGCCTGTCGTCATCCAGATCAGCGTAAACTGCTGCATGGTCCAGATAAAGTCGAGCATGGCTAGGCTGATGATGATGGGCCGCAGTTGGGGAAGCGTGACATAGCGGAAAAGTTGCGGACCGTTGGCCCCATCGATGGTGCCGGCTTCGTAGATTTCGTCGGGGATGCCTTGCAGGCCGGCCAACAGGCTGACCATGTAAAAAGGATAGCCGGACCAGATATTGATGAAGGTGACGGCATGCAAGGCCAACTGCCTTGAACTCAACCATTCGATCTTCTGACTGACGAGGCCGGACCACTCCAAAATGAAATTGATGACCCCGTTCGGGTTCAGCATCAGTCGCCAGAGGATGGCGATGATCGACGCCGTAAAGACCCACGGCAAGATGTAGACAACCCGGAACACGGAGCGGGTGAACGGGCTCACCAGCTTGGAATTGAGCAGCATGGCGAAGGTCAAGCCGAGGATCAGGTGAACGACGACGCTCATCACCGTGAAGTAGAGCGTATTGGATAACGCTTTGATAAAGACGCTATCCGTCAAGATTTCAACGTAATTCGCAGCCCCCACAAAGACCGGATTCTGGTTCATAATGACGTTGTCCATCAACGAGTAATAGACAACCATCCCGATGGGCAGGAATGACAAAACGGCCAGCAACAGGATCGTAGGCGATAAATAGCCGTAAGGAACGATCCGCTTCCAGATTCGATACAGGTTATTCTTCTTTGGGTTTGCGGCGAACCTGCCATCGACCGACACGGCTAGCCTTCCTTTCTTCACAGCGTATAGGCAGGGGCTGCAAGACAGTCTCGCCTTGCAGCCCCTGTGCCGCAGATCGGATTCAGCAAAGCTTACGCAGCTACGCTGCGGGCAGCTCGACCTTACTCGAAATGCCCCATCCAGGCTTCTTGCGCAGCGTTCAGCGTGTCATCCAATGACTGGCTGCCGTCCAGATAGAGCTGGAACTGCTCGGCGAACTCGCGCATCAGGTTCTCGGCGACAGGCAGGCCCACGAACTCATTGGCCAGATAGCCGGTCTGGAAAACGTCGAAGGCGGCGGCAAACAGCTCGTCCGTCTCCACGAAGTCAGGGGTCGAGTTGACGTTGCCGGGGAACGCATTGGCAATCGAGGACAGCTTGGAGTTGACCTCTGCGCTCATCAGGTACTCGACCAGTTTCCAGGCCTCGGCCTGATGCGGGCTGTTGGCGGAAACGCCGATGCCCCACGACGCGTACGGCAGACCGCGCTTGCCTTCGTAGCCGTCCTCAGCGGGCAAAGCGGTGATGGCGAAGTTGAGGTCCGGGTTGCGCTCGCGCAGCATGTTGATGTGCGCCAGCGAGCTGATCATCATGCCGACGCGACCGTTGGTGAACTCCTCGACCTTGTCTTGCTCTCGCATCGAGAACGAGCCGGGGGCGATGACGCCCGCGTCCCACAGCCCCTTGATGAACTCGGAGGCGCTGCGCACTTGGTCATTGGTCACATCCGGCAGGCCGTCCTTCATCATGCTGCCGCCCGAAGCCCAGACCCACGACATCACGTCGTTCTGAATGCCGTTAGGCTGTTCCAGGGACAGAGGCAGCACCCAACCGTAGACGTTCTCGCCGGATTCGGTCAACTGCTGGGCCGCCGCGGCGAACTCGCTGCGCGTAGCCGGCGGATTCTCGACGCCGGCCGCGGCGAGCAGGTCCAGGTTCACAAACACAGGATAGACGAAGTTGACGACGGGGATCATGTACGTGGCGCCGTTCAGTTGAATCTGCGCGGCGAGCTGGCTGTCGTCATAGCCCGCCTGCGTCATCAGGTCCGTCAGGCTGGCAAGAGAGCCTTGCTTCACAAAGTCGCTGACCCAAGCCCCGTCCAGACCGACGACATCCGACATCGTGCCCGCTGCAGCGCCGGCTACGACCTGTTCGCGGGTCGTGGAGTACGGGCCGCTGATCAGTTCGACCTTGATGCCGGGATTTTGCGCTTCAAACTCGTCCATTAACGCCCGGAAAGAGCCTTCCGGCAGTTCCGGTTCCCACCACTGCGTGAACTCAAGCGTGATCGTTTCACCGGCTGCCTCGCCGGCGGCTTCCTCGGCAGGCGCGGCCGGTCCGGCGACCGGCGCACAACCCGCGACGATGGCGGCTAACATGACGACCGCCGCCAAAAGACTGAGCAGTTTCTTGTTCATGCGCTTCATCTCCTATACATGGTTAGTAGACAGAACGACGACAACAGCATGGAAGACATAGTCCGATACCTGAGACCGATACCCGATGGCAACTCTCCTCTTCTCGCTCGATACGGTTGTCAACGCCTAATGAACGCGGCTAATACTTGCGATGACGGGTCGCCCGCATTGTCTGTGAGACGGCCTGCACCGAAGCGTCGGAACGGTACACGCAGATGCCTACATAGAGCGCTTCCGTCAGCGCCAACGTCGCTAGATTCGAGGCCATCTCTTCCTCGCGAAAGTGGCTAACCCGTGTCGACGTGAACAAACAATAATCGCCGTAGCGAGTAAGCGGAGAATGAGAGTGATTCGTGATGCAGACCGTGCGCGCCCCGCGCTGCTTTGCCAATTCCAGGGCATGCACGGTATCTACAGAGCTTCCCGTATGCGAGATGCCCACCGCCACATCTTCGGGGGTGGTCAGGCTGGCGTACATCTCTTGCATCGTCGGGTCGATGGAAAAACGGCTGTGCAGGCCGATCTTGGTCAGGCGGAAGTTGAGGTCCATCGCCAGCGGAATCGAGTTGCCCGAGGCGAACAGTTCGATCAGGCGCGCATTGCACAGCGCCTGAACGGCGGCTTCCAGCACCGGCATCTCCAGGATGCGCACCGTGTCTTCGAGCGAGCGCATGCCTGCCGTCATCGCCTTCTGCACGGCCCCGGCCGGTCCGTCGTCCGCCGTCAAGTCCTCGTTGACAAGCAACATAGGCGAGACAATGTCTTCGGCCAAGCCGATCTTGAGGGCATGAAAACCAGAATAGCCCAACGTCTGGGCAAAGCGGACAATGCTCGCCTCGCTCACGCCCACGCGCACGGCTAACTCGGTAATGGTCAGGTTGATCGTCTCGCGTGGCTGGTTCACGATATACTGCGCCGTCTTCCGCGCCGCCCCTTTGAGCCTGGGCAGTACATCCGAAATTGCCGCCAACGTGCCGCGATCGTTGCTTATTTGGCTGTCCATAGGCGAGATTAAACTCAGGGATGAAACTAATTTTCACGATCATACCATGCATGAAAATAATTGTCAATAGCTCGTTCTTCAAATCGGAGACGAGGCTCCTATCGCCTTCATCGCGCCACACCTTCATCGCGCAATAATTGTCCAGAGAAGCCGGACGAGAAGGTTGAGGGGAAGAGCGTGCGCCCAAACAACGTACCGCCGAAGCGCTTCGGCGGTACGTTGTGAGAGTATTTTGCTGCGAGAGGGTGGGACAGGCTGTAGCGGCTATCCGCCCTACCGGCGGCGGGCGACCAGCACGTCGCGCTGCTTGATCACACGGTCCACGCGGTGCGCCAACGCGTCATAGGGGCTGCGCTCCAGCACGTCCAGCGAACGCTCTGCGGACACGAGATTGACCATCTCGCCGCGGCTGAAGCGCGTGGCGTCCCACGCCATGGCCAGGCAGCCGCCCACAGGCAAGAGCGACGCCCACACCGACAGCCCGCCGCCCAAGAGGTCGATCAGCGGGCGGCTGTGCTGGATGCCGTAGGGCAGGTCGGCGACGATCAGATGGGGCTTGAAGCCAGCGATCAACGCCGCCGAATCCCTGGTATCGCCCAGAGCAAGCACGCATCGACGGCCCGGCGCCGCGCCCAACTCGAACGTCCAACGCCAGCCCAGCTTGCGCAGCCGTTCCGGCTTCTCCTTGACGCGGATGCGCTGCTCGCGCGCAAATTGGCGCACGAAGGCCGCGGTCGACTTGACATCCTGGTCGCCCTGCTCCACGCCGGCGACCTCGGCCCCCAACATGAGCGCGGTGAACAAGGTCGTGCCGCCGCCGGACAGCGGGTCGAAGACGCGCAGATTCGACCACGGCTCGCCCGCGAACGCGCTGCTGAAGCGGGCGATATTGCACATGAAGTGGGTGAACAATTCGTTGGTCTTGCCGCGATAGCGCCGCGTCATCGCCATCTCTGCGGGCAGCGCAGGCGCAAAGCCGGTCTCGATGGGCTGGAGGAAAGGCCCCGGCACGCCGCCCACCTCGGCATAGGACAGAAAGAACGCGCTGGTCATGGCAAGGCAGCCCAGCTCATAGCGGTCGCCTTCGTCTAGGTCCTGGCGCAACTCGCACTCCAGGTAGGCCTGACCGCCCAGCGTCGCCGGCTGCATCGCACCGATCTTGCGCCCGACCGGCGACAGCCGCAGTTCGTGCGGCGCCAGGTCTGCGGCGAGCGAGCTATACTGGGTGCTGCGTTGCGGCGCAATCTGCGCCAATAAGGTAGGCAAGGCTTACTCCGTCAGGTCTAGGCCGCGCGTCAAGCCGCGATCCGCGTTGCGCCACAGCCGGCGCAGGTCGTTTGGGTTGCTTCACACCTTTTCTCGCACCTAGCGCACCAACGTCACGCCGGGCATCTCCATCAACGCGGCCACTTCCTCAGGCGTAGTCACGATCATATCGCCGTGTTGGCTCAAGCACAGCGCTGCCAGCACGACGCCCGTCTGCAAGCCGCGGCGCAGGTCGCCGTCCAGCCAGCCGTGGATGACGCCGGCAGCCAGCGCGTCGCCCGCGCCGGGCCGGTCGATGATCGTCACCGGCTTGGCCGGCTCGTGCAGCATTTCTTCCCCGTCCCAGGCGATCACGCCCTCATCAGCCAGGGTCAACACCACGACCTTGGCGCGGGTCAGCTTCGCCAGCCGCCGCGCCACGTCCTCGGCGTCGCCGCTCAGGCCGAGCAAGTTCTTGGCGTCGCCGCGCCCGCAGAAGAACAAGTCGACGCCCTGCACCAACGGGACAATAAATTCGCCAGCCTCTTGCGGCGACCACAGCTTAGAGCGAAAGTTGACGTCGAAACTGATGGGGATGCCCGCCGAGCGAGCGCGTGCGCAGGCCTCCACCACGATGGCGCGGCACCCGTCCGACAGCGGCGGCGTGATGCCCGTCAGATGCAGCAGCCGCGTATCCAGCAGATGGTCCCAGCGGATGTCGGCGGGCGTCAGGTTGGCCGCTGCCGAGTCGGCCCGGTCGTAGATTACCTGCGTGGCCCGCGGCGGCGATGCGAACTCCACGTAGTAAGTCCCCATGCGCCCCGTATCCGACCAGACCACGCCTTCCAGGTCTACGCCGGCGACGCGCAGATGATTCGCCAGCCAGCGCCCAAGGGGATTAGCGGGGAGGCCGCCCGCCCAAGCCGTGCGCCGGCCCATACGCGCCAGGGCGACGGCGAGGTTGGCCTCCGCGCCGCCGGGGTACATGTCCAGCTTATCGGCGCGTTCCAGACGTTCGCCTGCCGGCACGCTCAGCCGGATCATTGTCTCGCCCGTGGTGGTCACATCGAAGCGTGCTGCGCGTGTCATTAGCTTTTCGCTTCCTTCCATGCCGCGCGAATCTTGCGGGCGCGGGCGGCGAGGTCGTCCATAGACTGGTTCGGCCCGGTGACCAGCGCACTGCCCAGGCCGACCGCAGCCGCGCCGGCGCGGATGTAGTCGCCCACATTGTCGGGCGTCACGCCGCCGGTCGGCACAAAGAGAATGTCGTCCAGCGGCGCGCGCAGCGCCTTGAGGTACTGCGGCCCCACCACGTCGGACGGGAAGAGCTTGAGCATCTTGCAGCCGACGGCGCAGGCCGTCTGCGCCTCGGTGGGCGTGAAGACGCCGGGCAGGTGCAGCACGTCATGCGCCAGCGACAAGGCGACGGTCGCCGGGTCGAAGTTAGGCGCAACAGTGAACTGTGCGCCCGCGTCCAGGGCTTGCTCGAACTGCGCGGCGGTGCGCACGGTGCCCGCGCCGATCAGCATCCGTTCGCCGTAGCGCTCGCGCAGCAGGCGGATGCCTTCCAGCGCACCGCTGGTGTTGAGCGTCACTTCCAACGCCAGCACGGACGAAGCCAGAAGCGTATCGCCGATCTCGAACAGCTTCTGCGCAGGGAAATTGCCGCGCACAATCGCCACCAACCCCTGCTCTACGATCAGCGCGCTGGTTTTCTCGATGTTGCCTGCCATTACTTTCTCCTCGATTTTTGTCCCCGACCTTTGCCGGTTGCGATCACTCAAATAAAGCCCTTGCGCACGACCGGCGTCATTCGCCCCAACAAGAGCCTTCCAATGACAACTCGTGCAGGCTGAGCGCAGTCACGCCGCCGGGGTCCAACGTAATGCGATAGCGCCGCCACGGCACATAGAAATAGGTGTAGCCGCGCAGACAGACCTCGGTCACGCTGCCCTCGCCGAAGGGCAATTCGCCGCCCGCCTCCAACGCCGTGTGGCGGATATCCTCCAGGGCTAGGCGCTGCACCCAGGCGCCGGTGATGCGGTACGTGTACTCTGCCGAGCGCTGCGCGTTCACCGCCAGGCGCAGATCTTCGCCGTCCGGGTGGGGCTGCGGCGGATCAAGCACGCGCGGCAGAAGCGCCCAGGGCAGGATGGCTGTGAACACGATGAATACGAGTTTCGCCCGCCACGAACGGCTCCACCACTGGAAGCCGAGGCCCAACAGCCGCCAAACCAAACTGGCGCCAAGCCACAGCAGCCATAGCATGAGCAGATTCAACATGAAGTCGAGAAACGCCACCTGGCTCCCGCCGGCCATATCCATGCGGGCAAAAGGCAGCGGATAGCCGCGCCGGCCCGGACAACCCAACGGGCAGCCGGCGTAATAAGGCGGCGTGACAAACATGTAGTAACTGCCGATGCAGAGCAGCAACGCGGCCAGAAAAGTCCCCGCCATAATGCGGAACCAATATCGCGTCTGCTGTCGCCACCAAATGCCGAGCAGGAGCAGCAGCACGACGCCAAACCCGGCCAAGCCCAGATGCCGCCAGTCGGCGAAGATCACCCAGTCTTTCGGCCAAGAGGGGAGAGACAACTCAGGCATAGGCCCAACGCATCACAGCCACGCAAACGCCGTTATTGCAGGTCCAATAGGGCATCGGGCGCAGACCAACACAAGAAACCGCGCGACATGGTTTCCGGCAAAGCGACCAAAGCCTGCGGCCTGTCCTCGCCGTTCCAGCGCGCCAGTTCCAACATGCCTGTGGCCGCGCCGGAAACCATCAACGCATAGCTGCCGTCCTGGCAGACGGCAAAATCGCGCAACTGCGTCTGGTTGGGCAATAGGTAACCGGCAACCGCCACTTCGCCCGCCGGCTGATCGGGACCGGGCAACTGGACTCGCACCAAGCCAAAGCGGTCCACGTCGAACGTGTCGCCCGGCGCAAAACGGCTGCGCGCCAGGAACAGGCGATCATTGCCCTGCCAGGCTAGGTTGGGTGCGAGGAACTCAAAGCGGTTCTCGCTGGCGTAGACGGTGCGGATCGTGCTGGCCCCGCGCCCGGCGAGCGTCAGCACGCGCACCGTGTTGGCCGGGCGAATGAAGCCCGACGTCAGGCTAGGGTGCTCGGGATCGTAGACGAAATAGGCAAGCTTAGTGCCATCCGGACTAACCTGCAGCGGCCCGCGATAGCTTTCCGGCGTCAGCAGCAATTGCGGCATGCCCGCAGCCTCGCCTTCCCCTTGTTCATCCACGGTAATCGACAGGCGGAACACGCCCATATACAGCCCCTGTGCATCCGCGTTCGCCGTATCGACCAGCAACGTCACGCCGGTGAGCGCGCCTGTCGCCGGGTCAGTCTGCGGCGTAATGGCGAGCAGGCTGGGCGACAGCGGGGCCGCAACCAAATCGCTGCCCGTTGTAAAGAGCCGGCTGCTAGCCCGCAGCCGCAGGGCGATGCGCCCCTGTTCGGGATCGAAGTGCCAAAGCTGCCACTGATCCAGATCGGCCTGGGGCTTCTCGATCCACCACAGCCCGCCCAACGCGTCGGCGGCGACGCCTTGCAGCGTGTGGAAGGGCTGCGCATGGACTTCGACGCCGACGCCGTCTGCGCGCACCCAAGTAAAGCGAACCGCAGCCCCGCGCACGCTGCCGGGGCTGATAATGACGCCCTGGCTTGGGTCGCCGCTTGCCCAGATCGCTTCCTGCTCGTCGACCCACAACTGGCGCAGCGTGCCCGCGGTCTCCAGCAGATAGATGCCCCGTTCCTGGCGGCTGCCCATCAATGCAACCGCCGATCCGCCGGCGATTGCCTCTGCCAGATCGGACCGCGCCGCCACTTTTGCCCGCTCGACGGGCGGGCCTGCCGCTATGCGCACAACCTGTCCGACCAGCACGGCCGGGTTATCCACTGCCGGCGCGCCCTGTACGTAGATACGCGTCCCCGGCGTCAACATATCGGTCTGCGCCGGGATCCATTCGGCGGGGAACGCGCCGAACAGCCCGCTCCACACCTGGAGTTCCGCCGTATCGACGAGGACCGACCAAGCGCTGCCGTCGTCCGCCGTGGCCGCGACCGCGCCGGCGACGCCGGCCGGCTCCGCCGCAATCGTCAACGCAGACTCACCGCCGCCCGGCAACGGCGCCACGATCTGCGGGGCCGGCTCCGCGGCGGCCTGGTCGATCAAGGGCGTAGGCCGCGGCGTAGCCGTAGCCGTAGGCGTCGGGCTGAGGGTCGGCGTCGGCGTGCCCGGCGTCGGCGTGTAGGTAGGCGTGGGCGGGATCAGCGGCGTGCCGTCGGCGCGATAGCGCGGCAGGAAGGCCGTGTCGCCCGCCAGTTGCAGCAGTTCAATCGCGATCCAGCCCGTCAGCCGGTGGCGCTCGTCGTTCGGCTCATTGACGCGCAGCAGCACCCACTGCCCGTCCTCCGTAATGCCGTAGAGATCGACGTTCATCCCATAGCTAAGCTGCCCGATAGTCACCCAACTGGTATCGGGCCCGCCGCGCAGATTGGCAGGCGCGCGGAAGACCATCGCCCGCGCCAAGGGCGCCTGTTCCTCCGGAATGCGCGGCACCGGATAGGGCGGATCGGTGGGCGTGGGCGTGGGCGTGTCCGTCGGCGTCGCGGTCGGCGTGAAAGTCTCCGTTGGCGTGGGAGTATCCGTCGCCGTAGGCGTCAGGGTTGGCGTATTCGTGGGCGTCGGCGTATCCGTCGGCGTCGGAACAGGCGTGTTCGTCGGCGTAGGCGTATCGGTTGCCGTGGGCGTCGGCGTTTCGGTGTTTGTCGGCGTAACGGTCACCGTGGGCGTGGCCGTATCTTCCGCCGGGATTGCCGCCGGAACGCCCGTGTCAGTCGCAATAGGCGTATCGAGGGGCGTCGGCGTGATGGTCGGCGTAGGCGTGGCGGTAGACGTCGGCAGCGGAGAGGCCGGCGTCATCAAGTTGTCTTCCCAATAGGGCGGCGAATCGAGCAGCGCGCTGAGCCGATACTCGCCGCTTGGCCCCTGGTCGAAGACGGCGATGTACGAGCGTTCGCGGTTGCCGTTGTCGAACAGCCGCAGCTGTCGTGTCACATCGTGGCCGAACACCTCGCGCCCGTTTTCGTCCAGGTAGATGCCGGCCCAAAGCCCCGGCTGGTACAGCCCCATATCATACGCCTGCTGCAGCAGGTCGATGCGGCTGACATGATTGGACGCAGAGCCGACGTCAGTCGTCTGCAACGCGGCCAACACATGAGCCAGGGCGGTCAACGGCGTCGAGACCAGAACTGCGTCTTCCAAATTGTAGCCGGGCCTGACCACGCCCGAAAGCTCCTGCGCGTCCTCGATGGAGACGAAGCGCCACAGCGTTGCGGCCCACTGCCGCCCAAAGGGAGGGCGCTCCACAAAGGCATCCGGTGCGTCCAAACGCTTACGCAGGTCGCCTGTCGCTGCCAGCGGCGCGATAATCTGGATGTCGGGCAACAGGCTCTCGGCAGATTCCTGCACCTGCAACTGGCTGCCCGCCGCCTCTATCGACCACAGCGGGTCATCGCGGCTCTTCCACAGCGCGGCGAACTCGCCGCCCGGCTGGGGTTGATAAAGCACGGTCACGCTCAACAGCGGATTGATCTCCGGGCGCTCCACCAGCAGCACGTGCAGCCGCCCCAGAAAATCGGACCGGACGGCGCCATAGGTCACCCCGGCCAACAACGTCCGATAATCGACGCCGGCCTCGGACGTAGACAGCACGGGCAGCAAGTCTTGGCTGCGCACCCGGTTGCGGTCGTTCGGCTCGCGCCAGAAGAGCATAGGCAGCGCTTCGCCGGAGGGCGTACGCGGGGCTACGAGCGCGGCCCACGGGCTGCCCGCCAACTCGAAATAGGTCGCCGGCACAAAGAGCAGTCCCTGTTCCTGGGCAATGCCGCGCAGCAGCGATTCCGCCCGTGCGTTGTCGAACTCCTCCATCCCGGCCGTATTCAAGCCTTCCTCGGCCAAGGTGCGAAAGCGCATCGCCCACTCCTCCGGCGAAGCGGGCGTAGCGGTGGGCGTAGGCGTCTGCGTCGGCGTCCATGTGGGCGTCGGCGTCAACGAGGGGGTAGGCGTCTCGGTGGGCGTCGGGGTGTCGATTACGGTAGGCGTAGCGGATAGTTGGGCTACCAACTGCGCCTGCACGGCCAGCAATTCCTCGCGGACGCGCAGCCGGCCGCGAGCCAACCCGGCGTTATAAGCGACGATCAGCGCCACGATGATGAGAATGATGCCGGCACCGGCAGCCTGGAGGCGTTGCTTGTTCTCAGGCATTAATTAGCGACGTTGATGGTAACCCGGCAGGGCGGCGGAAAGTTGCCTGTCTGATCGACCACGACCAGGCGCAGCGTCCAGACGCCGTTGCCCAGCGCGTTCGTGTCGAAGCTTGCCAGCACGTTGTTGACGACCGGGGCGTTGCCGCCGGCGATGTAGACATAGCCTTCGGTTGCATCAGCGCCGGGCGCGAACTCCACCTTATAATACTGAAACTGCTCATGCGTGGCAGTGCCGATTACATTCAGCACGCCGCGTACGCTCTCGTTGTTGCCTGGCCGAATAAAGGCGGAGCGATCGTCAGGACAGGCCGGCGCCTGTACAACCGGGGCGGACGGCTCCGGCGTCGGCGGCTCCGGCGTCTCCTCAAAAAGTGCGTTCTCCTCCGCAAGCGCTGCAGTCGGCGCCGCGTCGACGACCTCTGGCGTTATGGTAGGCGTAGGCGTCGCCGGCAAGGGCGTATTGGTGGGCGTAGGCACGAAGGGCAGCGGCGGCGTCGGCGCGCGCGCCTCTGCCACCAGCGGCTCGACCGCCGTCGCCAATGTCGTACTCACGAAATAAGTTAAACCCATCGCCAACAACAGGATCATGGCGACCGCAAATATGCTATATGTGTCGCGGATGGCCTTTTCGCGCTCCAGCGAAAACACAGCCTGTCGCCGTTCCGAGCGCACCAGCCATATCTTGTATATATGGTACAAGGCAACCAATCCGCAAGTCGCGTAAATCCAGGGAGCATACGTGGCGACATACTGGATAATGATGCCCATAGTAGAGGATAGTCTACCCCATCGAGAATGATAGCGCCAAAACAACCTGGAATCATCGGCTGAAGCCCGTCGTCAAGCCAATACTAAAGACCCGCCTACAGAGACGCGCCGATTTGGACTTGCCGGTGCTGTTCGATATGATGCAAACTGTCTTCCAACGTGACACACGAGCCTAGAGGAGAACGTATGGACTTTGATGCTGTGTTCCGCTCGCGTCGCAGCAATGTTAGAGCGACGCGCGGCATGGTGGCAACCAGCCAACCCCTCGCCGCCATGGCCGGGCTGGACATGCTCAAAACGGGCGGCAACGCCGCCGACGCAGCCATCGCCACGGCCGCCATGCTAAACGTCGTCCAACCCACCAGCACCGGCATCGGCGGCGACTGCTTTGCCCTCTATTGGGACGCCAAGACCAAGCAGGTCACCGCGCTCAACGGCTCCGGCCGCGCGTCCGCCGCCGCATCGATCGACGAGATGAAACGCCTCGGCTACACCAAGATGCCGAACTTCACCGGTCACGCCGTCAGCATCCCCGGTACGGTCGCCGGCTGGAGCGACCTGCTCGAACGGCATGGCCGCATGTCTTTGGCCGACGTTCTCCGACCCGCCATCTGGCACGCCGAGAACGGCTACCCCGTCAGCGAGATCATTGCCCGCGGCTGGGCTTCGCAGGTCAAGAAGCTGTTGCGCAGCCCGGATTGGGCGAGCGGCGACCTCGACAACGGCCCCGAACAGCCCAGCGGGCACGAACTGCTCATCGACGGCCGCGCCCCCTTGCCCGGCGAGTTGATGCGCATTCCTACCCTGGGCGAGACGCTGCGCGGCATCGCCGCCGACGGCAAAGACTACATCTACCGCGGCGAGTTCGCCCGCAAGCTAAGCCGTCACGTGCAGCAGTACGGCGGCTGGATCACCGAGGCGGACATGGCGGCGCACGTCTCCACATGGGACGACCCTATCTCCGCCGACTACCGCGGCGTCACCCTCTACGAGTGCCCGCCTAACGGCCAGGGCCTTGCCGCCATCATCGCCGTCAACCTGGCTGCAGGCTTCGACCTGGCCGCCATGTCGCCCGCCGACCGCGTGCACACCATGATCGAATGCATGCGCCTGGGCTTTGCCGACGCGCAGCAGTGGGTCTGCGACCCGCGCATGTCGGACATCCCGTTGGACGATCTGGTCAGCCCGGCCTACGCCGCCCGGCGCCGCGTGCGCATCAACCCGCTGACCGCAGCCCAAAACGTGCCCTACGGCGACCCTATGGCCGGCTCCGATACGGTCTACCTCAGCGCCGTCGACGGCGAAGGCAACGCGTGCAGTTTCATCAACAGCCTCTACATGGGGACAGGCTCCGGCCTGGTCGTGCCCGGAACCGGCGTCAGCCTGCAAAATCGCGCAGCGCTCTTCGTACTTGACCCCGACCACCCCAACGCGCTCGCCCCAAACAAACGGCCCTATCACACCATCATTCCGGCCATGACCACGCGCGACGGCGAGTTGCACGCCAGCTATGGCGTCATGGGCGGCTACTCGCAGCCGCAGGGCCATTTCCAGATGCTCGTCAACATGGTTGACCTGGGCATGTCGCCGCAAAAAGCGCTGGACATGCCCCGCTGGCAACTGGCCTGGCCCGGCAACGGCGTGGGCGCGCTCGACCCGGGCGGCCTGATCGAGATCGAAGAAGGGTGGGACTTCGCCGTCCTCGCCGAGTTAACGCGCCGCGGCCATCGCCTGGCGCCGGTAGACGGCTTCGGCCGCATCGCGTTCGGCATGGGCCAGATCATCCTGCGCGACCCGGAAACCGGCGTCCTCACCGCCGGCAGCGAGCCGCGCAGCGACGGTTGCGCCGTGGGATGGTAGAGGCGCATTTTACGCTAGAGCAGGCTGTCATGCTGAGCAAGGCGAAGCATCTGTTGGTCGACGAGACCCTTCGCTGCGCTCAAAGTGACAGATACGCGCCTCCAACCGGAGATGCACCCATGTGGTAGGGACAGGGCTTGCGCCCGCCCAATACGCATCAAGCTAAGCGAACTGCATAAGCAATTGAGCAATCGATGGT
>CAZYSJ010000085.1:0-20153 GCA_964649875.1 uncultured Caldilineaceae bacterium | reverse complement strand
CGCGCCGCAGGGCCGCGAACTGCGCCTCAAGCAGCAGTACTTCTTCGTGGCCTGCTCCCTCCGGGACATCATCCGCCGTTTCCACCTGCGCAACCACGACTGGGAGCAGTTCCCCAACAAGGTGGCAATCCAGTTGAACGACACCCATCCGGTCGTCGGCATCCCCGAATTGATGCGCCTGCTGCTGGACGAATACAAGCTCGACTGGGATCGGGCCTGGGACATTACACGGCGCACCTTCGCCTATACTTGCCACACGCTCATGCCCGAAGCGCTGGAGAGATGGCCGGTCTCGCTCTTCGAGAGCCTACTGCCGCGTCACCTGGAGATCGTCTATGAGATCAACCATCGCTTCTTGCAGTTGGTGCGCGAGCGCTACCCCGGCGACGAGGAACGCGTCATCCGCATGTCCATCATCGAGGAGGGCGGCGAACGCATGGTGCGCATGGCCCACCTGGCGGCTATCGGCAGCTTCTCGATCAACGGCGTGGCCGCGCTGCAAAGCCGCCTGTTGGCCGAGCGCACCCTGGCCGACTTTGCGGACCTGTGGCCGGAGAAGTTCAACAACAAGACCAACGGCGTCACCCCGCGGCGCTTCGTGCGCCTGGCTAACCCGCGCCTGTCCGAACTGATCACCGAGACCATCGGCGACGGCTGGCTGCGCGACCTGGAACGCCTGCGCGAGTTGGAACCCTATGCCGGCGACCCCCATTTCCGCCGACGCTGGCGCGCCGTCAAGCAGGCCAACAAGACGGACCTCGCCGCCATTATCCGCGAGCGCACCGGCGTCGACGTCGACCTGACCAGCCAGTTCGACGTCATGGTCAAGCGGCTGCACGAATACAAGCGCCAACTGCTCAAGGCGCTGCACATCATCACGCTTTACAACCGCATCAAAGCCGACCCGACGCGGCAGATTGCGCCGCGCACCTTCCTCTTCGGGGCCAAGGCCGCGCCCGGCTACTACATGGCGAAGCTCATCATCAAGCTGATTAACTCCATCGCCGAAGTCGTCAACCACGACCCGGACGTGCGCCAGCGGCTCAAGGTCGTCTTCCTGCCCAACTTCAACGTCTCGCTGGCCGAACAGATATACCCCGCCGCCGACCTTTCTGAGCAGATCTCAATGGCGGGCAAGGAAGCTTCGGGCACGGGCAACATGAAGTTCGCCCTCAACGGGGCCGTCACTTTGGGCACGCTAGACGGGGCCAACATCGAGATACGCGACCTGGTCGGCGCGGAGAATTTCTTCCTCTTCGGCCTCACCGCGGACGAGGTCTTCGCGGCCAAGCAGGCCGGTTATGCGCCGCAACGCTATGTGGAGGAAAACGCCGAACTGGCCGCGGCCATCGACCGCATCGCTTCGGGCTTCTTCTCGCATGGCGACACCGAGATCTTCCGGCCCATCGTCGACAGCCTGCTCAACCGCGACGAATTCATGCTCCTGGCCGACTACGCCGCCTATGTCGAAGCCGCGGAGCGCGCTGCAGCCGCGTACCAAGACAGCGAAGCGTGGACGCGCATGTCGATCCTCAACTGCGCGCGCTGCGGCCACTTCTCGTCCGACCGCACGATGCGCCAATACTGCACGGAGATCTGGAACGTCCGCCCCGTGGCGGTAGAGTAGGGTCGCTCTAGAGGCTGACCGAAGCCTGACTGAAAACGACAACCCGCCGATGACGCGGCGAAAGACGAGGGGAGGCCCGGCCGGGCCTCCCCTCGTCGCGTTAGTATCGTCGTGTCCGCCTGTGCGGCGGAACTGCAAGGCGCTAGCGGTTGTCCACCTCGACCAGCGTCAGCCCCATCAGGCCGCTGTCGCCGGTATGCGAGACTGCGCCGAGATGCCATTCGCCGGCGGTCGCGCCGGTCCAACTGACGGCGATAGTCTCAGCCACGCCGATGGTGGCTGCAGCCGGCGCCGAGTCGATGACCAGGTTGCCGCCGGGCGTCGCCGAGATGACCCAGGCGTACAGCGTGTAGTCGGAATCGCCGCCCGGAGCAGTCCAGCCGTGGACGTAGACGCTCCACGTACCGTCTGCAGGCAGGGTGATGTCGATCTGCTCGTCGGTGCCGCCCGAGGTGCTGGACGCAACCAGGTCGCCGTCCGGGTTGAAGACGTAGACATCCAGGTCGGCGTCGGTTTCGGCCGCCTCCGGCGGGATGGCGACGCGGAAGTAAGCCGCGCCGGACAGGTTGAACTGGTGCAGATCCGAGAAGCCGTCATTCGGGTCGAAGTTTTGGTCCGGGTCCTGCACGACGTTATCCGCCGTGGCGATGGCCGGTTCTAGACCGTGGGCTGCGGCCGTGTAGGCGCCGGTGTAGCCGAAGGAGACGTCGAAGGAGGCTGAGCCGCTCTCACCGGCGCCGCTGATCTCGGCGGGCGCATCGAAGAGCGCCGCCTTGACCGCGATGGGGCTGCGCACGCTGTATTGGTTGCGCCCGTCCTTCCAGGTGAGCGAGCCGAAGCGCCACTCGCCGATGGGCGCGTCTACGTTGGTGATGGTGACTTCGTAGGTCGCGGTTTCGCCGGACTTGAGTTCCAGCGTGGAAGGATTGACCGTAACGGTGTAGCCTTCCGGCGCGTCGACGTGGACGGTGTATTCCTGGCTCTTATGCCGGAAGAAGGGGTTGACCACGCTGGTGACCGTGCGCTTGACCGTCTGGCTGCCGGCCAGTTGGGACACGCCGATGGAGGCCAGGTTCAGGTCGCTGGGGTCGGTTGGGACTCCCATCGCGGCCAGCACGCTGCATGTGGTCTCCGGGTCAACGAAGATCTCCGGCGCTGCGCCGCACAGGAAGCCGAGATAGTCATTATAGCTGGCGTCGTAGACGAGGCCCGGCTCGAACAGAGACCCCTTGTTGCCGATGCCGATTGGCCACTGCCACGGCCAGCGGTGTTCAGCCGCAAACTCCTCGTCGAATTCATCCGCCGCAAACCAGCCGTTGTACACCTTGCCGGCCGGGTTGACGTGGCCGGCCCCCATGGCGAACGGGTCCGCCGGGCTGACGCGGTCGTTGTCCAATACCTTCTGGTAGGCCGTGGTCATGATGGCGGACTTGGCCATGGCCGGAGTCCAGTCCGGGCGCACCTGTTTGACCAAGGCGAAGACGCCGGCGACATAGGGGCTGGACATCGACGTGCCCTGAATGGCGGCGAACAGGCTTTCAAACGGATCGTTATAGGGCGAATAGCCGGCCAGTATCTGCATGCCCGGCGCGGTGATGTCCGGCTTGATGATGTCCTCGGCGACCGGGTTGGGGCCGCGCGAGGAGAAGACCGCCATGATCGGCGCGCGCCATGTGCCGGCGCGACCGCGCAGGATGCGGGCCGTGGGGTTGGGATCGGTGGCGATGTAGTCTTTGATCGCCAGGCCGGGCGTCAGGTCGACGTGCACCGTAGGCACCCAGTGGGTGTCGGTCGCCAGGTCGCTTACGTCGTCGGTGTTATACAGGATCATGCCGAGGCCGCCGGCTTCGGCGACCGCTTGGCTCTTTTCGGCGCGTGCGTTCGTGCCGCGCATGCACAGCACGATCTTGCCGGTCACCACGGTGGGATCCAACTGGCCCAGGAGGCACAACTCGCTGCCGGCATCGGCGGCGTCGACCAGCGGCAGCCTGGGCGTGCCGGGGGTGATGGAGGCCCCGCGGTATACGCGCCAGTTGCCGAGGACGGCCGCGCCTTCGTAATTGCGCTTCTGGTTATTGGCGCCCACGGCTGTGATCCACGGCACAGAAGCCGGGCCGCCCATCGTGGCGGGGCCGGGGCCGGAGTTGCCGGCCGACGTGGCGACAAAGACGCCGGCGTCCGCCGCGAAGAGGAAGGCGATGTCATCGGCGCCGATCAGGCTGGCGCCGCCGCCGACCGAATAGTTGATCACGTCTACGCCGTCGGCAACGGCCTGATCGATGGCCGCGGCCAGGTCCGAAGAAAAGCCGCCCAGAGCGCCCAGGCCCTTGTAGGCGATGACGCGGGCGCGTGGAGCGACGCCGGAGATGACGCCGCGCGGGATGTCGTAGATGCTGGCTTGGACAAAGGCGTTGCCTGCCGCTGTGGAGGCGGTGTGAGTGCCGTGGCCGTCATCGTCGCGCGCCGAGTCGAACTCGTAGGATTCGGCGCCGATCAGTGTACGGTAGGTCGCCAACATCTGCCGTGCGCCCAGGAGCTTGTTGTTGCAGGTGAAGGGCGCGTCGTCGGGGTTGTGCGTCGTGTTGCCGAATTCGCAGGGCAGCCCCTCATAGCCCGCCAGGGGCTTATACCAGCCGTTGTCGGCAAAGCTGGGGTGCTCAGGCCAGATGCCGGTGTCGATGACGCCGACCACCACGCCTTCGCCGTTGATGCCCCGGCCATGCACGCCATGTCTTCCGCCTAGGGAGAGGAACTCGGCATCTTCCGCCGCTTCCTCGTCGATCTCCTCGTCCTCCACGGCATAGCGGAATTCATCGCGCAGCACCAGCGCTACGCCGGGCTGCTGTTTGATTTCTCGAATCTGCTCCGGGGTCAGTTGTGCAGCAAAGCCGTTCAGCGCATAGGTATAGCGATAACGCACCTGCCCTGCTTCGACGCCTGCTGCGCTAAGGACGGCGTCCTGCGCTTGATGCAAATATTGGGCATACTGCGCCGCTTCCGCGCTGCCGGCTTGGAACTTCTCGCCTTCGGCGGGCTTGGTGGCGGCAAAGCCCACGACGTCGCCCTGATAGGCTGCGACAGGGAGGGCTTCCATGATAACGATGGAAACGTCGCTTTCAGGCAAGGCCGCGTCAGGCGCGGGCTGCGGTTTTGCCTGCGGCGCCATCGGTCCGACTAACGGTTCCGCTTCGTTCGATATGAGCGGCAAGTGAACGTCGGTGTCCTGGGCGGAGACCGTCATGCCCGTAGACAGCAGCATGGCTAGCGCCAGGACGAGTGATACCCAACTTATTCGATTGGACATCTAGGGGACCCTCCTTAGAAATCTACAATCACGCACTGTGTTCCCAGATCAGTTGAGCCGGCTGCTCGATGCGGCGATGTAGATATTGAAAGAGAGAGCGGCCATGCGGCAGCGAGCACTGTTGCCGATCTGAAGCATAATCACGCGCCGCTGCACTGTCAAGCGTCCATTTTGCGAATGTAGGGCAAACGTCTCTATTTCGATGTGCAGCAGACCGAACTTCGGTTCGGCGTCGAGCGTTTTTGTTTGCCCGCCGTTTCGCCGCCGTGATATACTCGCCCTATCTTCGGTACAACACATTTCCCGTATTGCCGGCAGTTTTCCGCCCGCCGGCTGACTTCTTGCAGTTCCTCATATGCCGCCCGTCATCTACAACCCGTCATCTACAACCCGTCATAATGCATAAGGAGAGACGCCGATGGCAACGCATCATTTGGACGACAGCCGGCCCCACGCCTTTTGGGACAATACGCTGGCCCCCCGCATTCACATCCGGCCGGGCGACACCGTCGTTTTCGAGACGCTGGAGGCGTCGGCCAACCAGGTGACGCCGGATTCCTCGCATGACGCCGTAGCCGATCTCGACTTCGGCCTGATCCATCCGCTCACCGGGCCGGTGTATGTGGACGGGGCGGAGCCGGGCGACGCGCTGGAGGTGGAGATCCTCAGCATCGAGCACAAGGGCTGGGGCTGGAACGCGGTGCTGCCCGGCTTCGGCCTGCTGGCGGACGACTTCACCGAGCCGTATCTGCAACACTATGAGTTGCAGGGCGACACATGCATCTTCAGCCCGGACATTCATATCCCCTACGAGCCCTTCTGCGGCGTGATGGGCGTGGCCCCGCGCGAAGATGGACGCTTCACCACCATCGCCCCCGGCGAGCACGGCGGCAACATCGACATCCGCCACCTGACGCCCGGCTCGACCGCCTGGTTCCCGGTGTGGGTTCCGGGCGCGCTCTTCTCGTGCGCCGACTGCCACGCCGCCCAGGGCGACGGCGAGGTGAACGGCACGGGCATCGAATCGCCCATGACGGTGACGCTGCGCTTCAACTTAGTCAAGGGCGCGAACCTGCCGGAGCTGCGTTTTGTGACGCCGCCCGGCAAGAAGCTGACCGTAGCCGACACGGGCGGGTATTACGTGCGCACAGCTCACGGGCCGGACCTGTATGCGAATGCGCAGAACGCCATCCGCTATGTGATCGACTATCTGGAGGCTGAGCGCGGCCTGACGCGGGCGCAGGCTTACTGCCTTTGCGGCGCGGCGGTAGACCTGAAGATCAGCGAGATCGTCGACGCGCCCAACTGGATCGTGTCGGCCTATCTGCCGTTGGGCATCTTCCGCTAGGCGGAATGCCGGCGGCGATTTTGCCGGCAAGTTACTCTGTTGCGCTATGCGCCCCGCGCCGCCCCCATCCGGCAGGGGCGCATTTTTCGTTGGGGCGGGTTACGGGTAAGATAAGAGACGGCGGGCGGACGAGCGCGCCCCTGCGCTTCGCCGCAGCGCCCGCCGAAACTCTATTCTTCCTCTTGCGTCTGCTTGCGACAGGACGCTGCCCACATTTGGCGAAACCGCACTCAGTGAAAAGAAGTGGTGATATGACAATGATCGGCATTCCGCGCAACGAATATCCCCGACCCCAATTCCGCCGCGACGAGTGGCTGTGCCTCAACGGAGAATGGCAGTTTGAGATCGACCGTGGCGACAGCGGCCTCGAACGCGGCTTGCTCGACCGCGAACTGAACAGCAAGATCGTGGTCCCTTTCTGTCCGGAGTCCAAGCTCTCCGGCATCGAAGACCTGGACTACCACAATGCGGTGTGGTACCGGCGCACCGTCGTCATTCCGCAGGAGTGGCGCGGACGGCGCGTGCTGCTGCACTTCCAGGCCGTCGACTACGACGCCACGGTGTGGGTCAACGGCGTGGAGGCGGGACGGCATCGCGGCGGCTTCACGCCCTTTACGTGTGATCTGCACGGTATAGCCGAAGGCGGCGATACGGCGACGATCGTCGTGCGCGCCCGCGACGGCAGCGAAAAGCCGCAGCCGCGCGGCAAGCAGGCGCGCGAGTTCGGGCCGCACGGCGCTATTTATGTGCGCACCACCGGCATTTGGCAGACGGTGTGGATGGAGCCGGCGCCGGAGATCGCCTTGCTGCGCCCGCGCATCACGCCGGACGTGGCGAACAGCCTCTTGCGCATCGAGCAGCCGGTCACGAATAACCGGCCGGGCACGCGGCTGCGCGTGGCCTTGAGCGATGAGCAGGGCGAGATACTCACCGCCGAGAGCCGGGCCGATCTCGACCTGGCCCCCCACGCCATCCTGCCCATACCGGCAGAGCGGCGTCGCCTGTGGTCCATCGACGACCCGCATCTCTACGATCTGCAGATCGAACTGGTCGACGCAGACGGTCAGGTGATCGACCGGGCGCAGAGTTACGCCGGGCTGCGCAGCGTCGCCATCGACGGCAAGGCCATCAAGATCAACGGCGAGACGGTCTTCCAGCGTTTGGTGCTGGACCAGGGCTATTACCCCGACGGCATCCTGACCGCGCCGAGCGACGAAGCGTTGCAGCGCGACATCACACTCAGCCAAGAGGCGGGCTTCAACGGCGCGCGGCTGCACCAGAAGGTCTTCGAAGAGCGCTTCCTCTACCATGCCGACCGGCTTGGCTACATCGTGTGGGGCGAGTTCGCCGATTGGGGCTGCGGCCGCTATGGACCGACGGACGGCGAGCATCAACTGCCGGGAGCGGACTACATCACCCAGTGGCTGGAAGCGCTGGCGCGCGATTATTCGCACCCGAGCATCGTGGGCTGGTGTCCCTTGAATGAGACCTGGCAGGTGATCTTGGACCGTATGACCGCACTGGACGATGTGACGCGCGGCATGTTCCTGGCGACCAAGGCGATGGACGCCACGCGGCCGGTGTTGGATGCGTCGGGCTATTCGCATCGCGTGCCCGAAACGGATGTGTACGACAGCCATGACTATGTGCAGGACCCGGAGCGCTTCCGTTCTCGTCATGCGGGACTGGCGACCGGCGCTCCCTATGTGAACGCGCCGGATCAATGGGATATCCCCGCGCGGTTTGGGGGCGATATGGCGTGGTCGATCCCCTATCGGGGCCAGCCCTATTTCGTGAGCGAATTCGGCGGCATCTGGTGGAACCCGGACGCCCGCGAAGGCGAGGATTCGTGGGGATACGGCGAGCGACCTAAGTCGCTGGAGGAATTCTACGACCGCTTCGAGAAGCTGTGCGCCATCCTGCTCGACGACCCCAATATGTTCGGCTATTGTTACACCCAGTTGACGGATGTTTTGCAGGAGCAGAACGGCATCTACCGTTACGACCGGAGCGTCAAGTTTGACATGGATCGCATCCGCGCCGCGCAGCAGCGGGCGGCGGCGATCGAGCAAGCGGCTGTTGCGACATGACCGCGACCTGATCACGGGGTGAGCGGCTGCGGCCGCGCCCCAGAGGTATGGATAGTGCAATGACGAAGCGCCCCCATCGCCGCGCGACAGGGGGCGCTTTGGCATACTCGTCACGCCGGTTCGTGGGGAGCTTATCCGTAGAGCACGAGGCGCGCGTGCGGCGGCAAGGATGCCGCCTCTATGGATTGATCGACCAAAAAGTTGAGGTAGAACCCGGATGTCCCTAAATGCGCGGATGGGCGAACGCGCTTGACAAGGGCGATGACTCCTGATAAGATGTGTACAACCGGTTGCGCAACCGGTTTTCTGGTAAATCAACCGTCAATTGCCCATTCGGATCTCCGTGACCAAGCGCCCGACGATCAGCGACGTGGCGCGGTTGGCCGAAGTATCCAAGTCGACCGTTTCCCACGTCCTCAACAATACCCGCAATGTGGAAGATGCAACGCGCCGGCGCGTGCTGGCCGCCATCGCCGAGTTGGGCTATCGCCCCAGTACGGCGGCGCGCAGCCTCACCACCAAGCACACCAATACGGTGGGCATGGTGATCTCGGACTCGGCCAACCTGTTCTTCAGTGAGATGCTGCGCGGGGTAGAGGACATCCTGCACGCCGAGGGATATGGGCTGCTGGTGTGTAATACGGACGAAGTGCTGGCGCGCGAGGCGCATTATTTGGACTTGCTTCTGCGGCAGCGGGTGGACGGCATCATCGCCGCGGCCACCAGTCAGCGCTGGACGCCGCTGAATGAGGCGGCTTCGCAGCATACGCCCATCGTCTTTGTCGACCGCCGTTTTCCCAATATGGAGGGGCCGTATGTCGGCGCGGACAACGAGGGCGGGGCCAGGCTGGGCGTGGAGCATCTGATCGCGCGCGGCTATACGGAGATCGGCATTTTGGCCGGCTTCCAGCGGCTGTCCACCATGCGCGAGCGGCTGCACGGCTATCAAGCGGCGTTGGATGCGGCCGGGCTGCCGGCGCAGCCGGCCTGGGTTGTCCCGTCCCACTTGTCGATCGAGGCGGGCAAACAGGCGATGCGCCACTTGTTGACGCAGTCGAGACGGCCGCAGGCGGTCTTTGTCAACAACAACCTGATCATGTTGGGCGCGCTGTTGGCGGTGCGCGAATTGGGGTTTAGTTGCCCCAGAGATGTGGCGATTGTGGGTTTCGACGACCACCCGTGGGCTGCGGTCGCCGAACCGCCGCTGACGGTCGTGCGCCAGCCGGCGCGCGAGATGGGCCAGGTGGCGGCGGAAGCGCTGTGTACGTTGATCGACGGCCAGCAGCCCGAGGCGCAAGAGTATATCCTGCCCTGCGAGCTGGTCGTGCGCGAGTCCGCCTAAGCTTCAATTTTGAACACGGAGCGGATCGACCAACCTTGAACCATGAGGGGGGAGAGACATGAGAGCATCCGGCAAACATCGTGAGGGCTTGTATCGTAAGGTTGCGGCGTTCTGTGCGCTGGCTGTTTGTGTAGTTGCGCTTGCTGCGTGCGGCGGCGGCGGCGCTGCAAACCCGGAAGATGTGGACTTAGAGAAGCCGCTCTCGGCGCAAGGGTGGGAGATCGCCCTGACCGCCCCGCCCGAAAAGGCGACGGTAGTTGGGGAAGGCGGGTTCACCAGCCAGGCTGTCGGCACATATGTGATCGTGCTGCTGCGCGCCACCAATCATGAATCCGATATCCGGCTCTTTCCTGCCAAACTGCTGACCATTCAGGACGGGGAGGGCAACGTCTACAACGCCACCGGTTCGACGGTGCAGTTCAACCTGGCGCGCACCCGACCGGGGACGCATCTGTTGCTCGATTCGCCCATGAAGGGCAACGAGGTGCGCGAGACATTGATCATCTTCGACGTGCCGTCGGACGCGCAGGACCTTGCATTGCACATGGACGGCGTAGAAGAAGCGTTGCGCTTGGGTTTCTAGCGCATAGTCCAAACAGGAAAGGCAAGACATGGCGACGGGTACACCATCGCGGCACAGCGGGCGGTTCAGCGAGTTGCGCAGCGCATTTACCGGCCTGCGTCGTTCGGAGACGATTGCGGGATATATCTTTATCCTGCCCAACTTCCTGCTATTTATGGCGTTCACGCTCTTCCCAATCGCGTTTGCCTTCTATTTGACCTTTACCGATTGGGATTTATCGGGTGCGACTCGCTATGTGGGCTTCGCCAACTTTGCCGCAATGCTTGACGATCCGCTGTTTTGGAAGACGACGGGCAACACTTTCTACTACACGTTTGTGGCAGTGCCCACGGGCGTATTCGTGGCCTTTTGGCTGGCGGTGATGATGAACCGCCAGATATGGGGCCGCATCACCTACCGGACGCTCTATTTTCTGCCGCATGTGACTTTGGCTGCGGCCTCCGCCCTGGTTTGGAACTGGATCTACCATCCCGATCTGGGTTTGCTGAACTATCTGCTGGGGCGGATCGGCATTGACGGGCCGCCGTGGCTGCACAGCACGACGTGGGCCATGCCTTCGGTGATCATCATGAGCAACTGGATGGGGATTGCGCCGGCCATTTTGATTTTGCTTGCCGGCTTGCAGGGCATTCCCACCGAACTGCTAGAGGCGGCGGAGATCGACGGCGCGGGCGCCTGGCAAAAGATGCGCTCGGTCACCTTGCCGCTGCTCACGCCCGCCCTTTTCTTCGTGGTGGTGACCTCGCTGATCGGCGCTATGCAGACCTTCACGCAGTTCTACATCATGACCCAGGGCGGGCCGGCCTACGCCACCACGCCGCTGGTGCTTTATATCTTCCGCAACGCCTTTGAGTTCTACAAGATGGGCTATGCGGCCGCCATCGCCATCGCGCTCTTTTCAATCATTCTGGTGATCACCATCATCCAGTGGCGCGTCGCCAAGACCTGGGTATACGGATTCGAGCAGTAACCGCACTGGACTAGGGAGAAAGAAGACATGGCGCAGTCCGCGCTGAACGAGACCCCCCACGCACCCGCCGCCAAGCGCGATTTCCACTTCGGTCGTAAGCGTCGAGACCAAATTCTCAACGTCGCGGCGTGGGTGATCCTGGCCATCGGGGCCTTTTTGAGCACCATTCCGTTTCTATGGATGGTCTCGACCTCGTTGAAGAACATCGACGAGGTATACCGCTACCCGCCCACCTTTATCCCCGACACGATCGCCTGGCGCAACTATATTGAGGCTTTTCGCCGCGTGCCTTTTGCCAGGTTCTTCCTGAACAGCGGCTACATTTCGGCCGCGGTCGTGTTGGGGCAGTTGTTCACTTGCTCGTTGGCGGGCTATTCTTTTGCCCGGCTGCGCTTCCCCGGCAGGGATGCGATCTTCATGAGCTACTTGGCGACGATGATGATCCCGTTTGCCGTGCTCATGATCCCGCTCTTTATCACCATGCGCACCATCGGCTGGGTGAATACGCACTATGCGCTGATCTTCCCGTCCTTAGCGACGGCGTTCGGGACGTTCCTGATGCGCCAGTTTATGTCGACGTTGCCGCGCGAACTGGAGGACGCGGCGCGCATCGACGGCTGCAGCTATTTCCGGCTCTATTGGCGCATCATCTTGCCGCTGACCAAGCCGGCGCTGGCGACTCTGGGCATTCTGACGTTTATGAATATTTGGAACGATTTCTTGTGGCCGTTGATTGTGATCAGTTCGGTGCCGTTGAAAACGCTGCCCCTGGGCCTGCTCATGTTCCAAGAGCAATCGACGATGAAGACGCCCTGGCAGTTGGTAATGGCCGCGGCGACGTTTTCCATCGTGCCCATCCTGATCGTGTTCACGTTGGGGCAGAAGTACTACGTGCAGGGGATTGTCACTTCGGGTTTGAAGGGGTCGGGAGAATAAGAGGAAGCGGGACAGGGACCGCATGAGGTTGGTCGCCCTGGGCGGCCCCTGTCGTAGGCGTATGGACCAGGAAGGCTCTGGAGGCAGCGCCTGCCGGGCCATGTGCGCGCACGATTATAGCACACTTCGCACCAGGTCAAGATAATTGAGCGCGCCTGTGTGGGGACCGCGCAACATCGTCGCCTGCAATGCATGGCTGCTCCGGCCTCGCTTTGTCCATCGCCAACATGCGCCTTCGCAGATTCTCTTGGCCGTTTGAACATGAACTGCTGCGCAGTATGGAGAAAGGAGGGTCTCGATTCGTCAGAATCCGCAGATCAGGAAAGCGTTAGGAAGTTGAACTGCTTCGTTTGCCGCCCCCGATCGATGAAATGGGCCTGTCGGCCCGTATCGGTTTGATGGAAACGATTCGCGATTCATAAGGAACAGGAGGAAAGGTTAGCCATGGCAGAGCAGAAACGTTCGTTGAGCCGGCGTGATTTTCTCAGAATAGGCGCAGGCGTAACCGGCATGGGCATCTTGAGCGCCTGTACGACAGTGCCGGCGGCGCCCGCCGCGGCCCCTGAGGCGGCGGCCCCCGAGGCTGCAGCCGGAACCTGGCCGTGGTCCACCGGCAAGGTGGCGCAGGATACGGGCGGCCCCTTCCGCATGATGTCCTGGGAAGGCGAGGGCGAAATGCGCAAGTGGCTGCTGCATATCGGGAATTTCTTCGAGGAATACTATCCCAACGTCGAGTGGGAAGTGGACTGGGGCGTGTCGTGGGGTGAGTATTGGACGAAGCTGCCCACGCTGTTGGCGGGCGGCGCGCCGTTGGAAATGGTGTGGATGCACGACAGCCGCTTGCAGACCTTCGCCTCGCGCGATCTGCTGATGCCGATGGACGACTGGCTGACGGTCTACACCCCGCCGGGCTGGCCCGACGAGTTCTACCCGTCGCAGGTGGCGGCCTTCAACTACGAGGGCAAGCAGTACGCCTTCCCCTATGACTGGGCGCCGGGCGGCTGGTATGTCAATCTGAAGATGTGGGAGGAAGCCGGTTTGGGCGACCTGCCTACCGAGGACTGGACCTGGGACCAGATTTTGGAAGCCGCTAAGGCTATGACGAAGGACAACAACGGCGACGGCGTGATGGATCAGTGGGGCCTGGGCAACATCCCGACTGATTCGTCCAGCGGCGCCTACTGGATCGTCAAGAGCTTCGGCGGAGATTACTGGAACGAGACGGTCACCGAGTCCCGGTTCAACGAGCCGGGCACAATCGAGGCCTTCCAGTTCATCGCCGACCTGATCTGGGACAGCCAGACGATGCCGTCGGCGGCTCTGGTAGAGGGGTTGGGCATGGACATGGAATATGCCTTTGCTTCCGGTCAGATCGGCCTGCATTACGCCCTCAACGATACGTCCTTCATCATCGGCGAGGCCATCGGCGACAAGTTCGAGTGGACCGTGGCGCCGACGCCAACCGGGCCGGCAGGACGTTACCAGTTCTCCGGCGGGTCCGCCTTCGCCATCCCCGCTACCTGCGAACAGCCGGATATGGCCTATGAGTTGACGGCATGGGTGTTGGCCAACCCCGACAACCTGCCCACCACGGCCACGATGGGCGGCGCGCTGGTCAGCAACATGAACTTCGCCGAGTTCGGCTTGCCGGCGGAGGAAACGGGCATTCGCGATGCCTTCCAGCACGCGTTCGTCGAGATGGGCGCCCAGCACCCGTGCTATCCTGACTACCATCCTCAGTATCAGGAGTGGGAATCGACGATCTATCGGGTTCACCTCGACCCGCTGTGGGTGGGTGAGCAGCGCGACGCAGCAGTCGCTTGCCAGGCCGCGCATGAGGCCACGCAGGCGATGTTGGCCGGCTAGACGCCGGCGGCGCGGCGTGTCGCTCTGTGATGGGGGAGCGGACGCTCGCAGCCGCTTGCGCAGAACGGCTTAAGGAAGAACAGGCTGCTGCTATGCAGGGCGTGGCAGCAGCCTGTTGCTTATCATAATGGTTTTCCGCATTGAAAGGGCGCTCAAACATGATTTTTCAGCCTGCATGGAATTCGTTGAAATATCACCGAACCCCCCGTTGGTTCCAAGAGGCGAAGTTCGGCATCTATACGCATTGGGGGGTCTATTGCGTTCCGGCCAGGGGGCCAAACGCCACCTGGTATCCGTACAATATGTACATCGAGGGAACGCCGCAGCACGAGTATCACGTCAAGACTTACGGGCATCCGGGCAAGTTCGGCTATAAGGACTTCATCCCGATGCTGACCGGCGCCAAGTTCGACGCGGACGAGTGGGCGGAGTTGTTCAAGGGCGCGGGCGCGCGCTTTGCCGGGCCGGTAGCCGAGCACCACGACGGCTTCGCCATGTGGCCGACCAAGTATTCCGAGTGGAACGCGGCCAATATGGGGCCGAAGCGCGATATCGTGGGCGAATTGGCCAAGGCCATGCGTCGCCAGGACATGAAGTTCATGGTCGCCATGCACCACGCCGAAAACTGGTGGTTCTTCCCGCATTGGCGCAAGGACTTCGACACGTCCGACCCGGCCTATGCCGGGCTGTACGGCGAGCCGCACAACCTGGAGTGGGCGGACAACCCGCCCGACGAAAACCCCCGCGACCGCTACTGGGAGATGATGGACCGGCCGAGCCGGAAGTTCTTGGAGATGTGGAAGGGCAAGACCTTCGAGGTCATCGACAACTACCGGCCTGACCTGATTTGGTGGGACTTTGCGCTGCGCTTTGTGCAGGAGCATTACAAGCGTGAGATGGCGGCCTATTATTACAACCGGGCCGAGGAGTGGGGCAACGAGGTGGTGATCACCTATAAATGGCACGATCTGGCCCCCGGCGCCGGCGTGATCGACCTGGAACTGGGCCGCTTCGACACGCTCACCTACCACGATTGGATCACCGACACCACGGTGGACGACGGGCATGGCTGGGGGTATCTGAAGGAGACCGAATACAAGTCGCTGCGCACGCTGGTGCACTATCTGATCGACAACGTGAGCAAAAACGGCTATATGCTGCTCAACGTCGGGCCGAAGCCGGACGGCGAGATTCCGCAGCAGGCCAAAGACTTGTTGGCCGGCATCGGCAAGTGGCTGGCGGTGAACGGCGAAGCCATCTACGGTACGGCGGCATGGATGACCTATGGCGAGGGGCCGACCCAAATGCAAAAGGCCGGCTACTTTATGGAAGACGCCGAGGTGGCCTATACCGCACAGGATTTCCGCTTTACGGTGAAGGACGACGTTCTCTATGCCATCTGCCTGGGCTGGCCCGGCGCGCAGGCGACGATCAAGACGTTGAAGAACACGCTTTATCCGAGCGAGATTGCGTCCGTGCGCATGTTGGGCGTCGACCAGGAATTGACGTGGGCCATGACCGACGAGGGCCTGGAGATCAGCGTTCCCCAGGAACGACCGTGCGAAGACGCTTACGTCTTCAAGATTCAGCGCAAGCATCCGTTCTAGCCGGCGCGCCTTTTTGAGCGAGGCGGAACGGCGAATTGAACGAACACAGAGAAGAGCGGCAGGCTCCGCATCCCCCGCCGGACGGAGCCTGCCGCTCGTGCCTTGGGGCTTGCCTGAAATGGCCGTCAGGTTTGCGCAATTCGCGCCTGGTCGTGTATGCTGAGGTCGAGCATTGTCGCGAAATTGGCTCCACAGCGCGCGAATTGCGAGAAATCACGAGATCAGTCACGCTTCTGGGGTTTCCCCTCAGCTATGAGAACCGGAATCGCCGTACAAGATTCTGCTCGTACTTCTAGAGCGGCATCAATCGCTTTTTTCCTCATCACTTCAGTTGTCGGGAGGGGTTTATGCAGGTGCGCAAACGATCGATTATCTATTCGGGGGTGATGGCGGCGGTGGCGCTCGTGTTGAGCGTTGCGCTGCTGCAGCTTGCGCAGTTCGGCGGGCAGGCCACAGCGCGGGCCGAGACGCAGCTGGACGCGTCTACGTTGACGATCACAAAGACGGTCATGGGCAGCGCGCCCTCGTCTGATTGGGCGTTCGTCATCGTGGCGCAAAACGGCGTGGAGGTTGATAACCAACTCGTCCAAGGCGCAGTGACGAAGACGATCCCGGCGATCGGCGGCTCACTCTCGTTGACGATGGCCGCAGGGTATGTCACCGTCACGGAGGTCACCAAGCCGGGCTATGCCGTGTGGTCCGGATGCTTGGGGAGCGCCTATGGATTTAGTGCGTCGGACGCACAGGTCAACGGCGTATCCATGTCGTACACCAATACGCAAACGACTACCGCAGTCGGCCCTGTAGGCGCGATATGTGAATTCGTAAACGTGGCGCCGTTCTCGCTCACCGTCATCAAGGATGCGGTCCCCGACAGTTCGCAGCCCTTCACCATTTCCGTCTTCTCCGGCATCGGCATCGAAGAGGCGGATATCCCTCTGGTGGACGACGGTACGGGTCTGAGCAACACGGCGGTCATCACCGGCGTGATGGAAGAAGTCACGCAGACCTATGCGTTCGTCGAAGAGTACCCCATGCCGGAGGGATGGTTGCCGACCAACTTGCAGTGCGTAGATGAGAATGGAGAGCCGGTTGGGAACGAACCTCTCCGGTCCGCCGGTGTGTCGCCCGACCGCCCGATGGACAACATCTATTTCGATGTCATGGCGGGCAAGCAGTACACCTGCACCTTCACCAACGGCGCGCCGGCGCTTACGCTCGACAAGACCGTGGGCACGGACCCGGCCGTTTGCGCCGCGACGCAACAGGTAGCCGTGCAGGACGATGAGGACGAAGTGACCTACTGTTACAAGGTCACGAATACGGGCGGCCTCACCATGACCATGCACGGGCTGGAGGACGACAAGCTCGGCGTGTTGGCGGATGATATTGCCTACACGCTGGCGCCGGGCGCATCGACCTTTGTCACGCACACCGTGCCCGCGCCCACAATCGAGACAACCAACGTGGCGACGTGGACGGCATCGATGACGTATACGGTTCCTGTGCCGCAACTGACCGCCGCCGAAGTGATGCAAGAAGAGGTCGTCACCCTCACTGCGTCTTCCACGGCGACGGCTACGGTGACGCTGGCCCCGACCGGCATCGACGTGGACGACCAGCCGCAAGATAACTCGCTCTTCCTGCCGCAGATCGTCCAGTAATTCACTTTGTTTGAAGTCCGGCCCCGCGGTTGATCAATCGCGGGGCCGGCACATAGATCCTCTATATTCATCGCCAATGCCAGGGAGGCGTTATGCAGTTGCGCAAACGGTCGTTTGTTTATTCGGCGTTCATGGCAACGTTGGCGCTGGCGTTGAGCGTCGCGCTTTTGCAACTCGCACAGCTAGGCGAGCAGGCCACGGCGCGGGCCGAACCGCTGGCGCAGATCGGGCCGTCCGAGTTTACCCTGACTGTGGTCAAGGATGCCGTACCCAACAGCACGCAGCCTTTCACTTTCCTGGTGGGCGCGGCTACGTCAGGCGACCCCGTAGGCGCAGTCTCGTCAGATGCGCTTGGCGCTGCGCAATTTGACGCTGCGCAAGATATGCCGGAGGATATCTTTCTTTTCGAACTGGTCGACGACGGCACGGGCATCAGCAATACGTGGACCATCTCCGGCCCGACCGAGGCCGGGCTGGTCATCATCTATGAGTTTTTGACCGAAGGCTGGATGCCGACCGACGTGCGCTGTCAGGATGAAACGGGCGCGTTGGTGCGAGGTTGGCAGATCGACGGCGTCGGAGCCTTCTCGCTGCTCGACGTCGAAGACGGCGGGGACTACACCTGCACCTTCAGCAACGGCGCACCGGCTATCGAGTTCGACAAAACCGTGGGCACGGACCCGGCTGTGTGCGCTTCCGCCGGCGAAATCGACGTGGTAGAGGGCGCGGACGTGACGTACTGTTACACGGTCAGGAATACGGGCGGCCTTCCTCTAATTGTGCATGGACTGGAGGATGACCAGTTCGGCCCGATGCTGAGCGGCCTTGATTACACGTTGGCGCCCGGCGCATCGACCTTCGTGACGCATACGGCTACGGCTGCGGTGACCACGACCAACGTGGCGACGTGGACGGCGGCTGTGACCTATGTCTCCTACATCTCCCTGTCGATCATTGGGCCGATTATACCGGAGCCGCCGCCAGGCCCTCTCTCGCCTAGCAGCCAAGATCTGCTGCCGAAACACCTATTCACCTTCACCGCAGAGGCGACCGACGCCGCGACGGTGAACGCGGCGCCGCCGGCCCCCGGCATCGCCGTGACCAAGACCGTGGGCATAGACCCGGGCGTGTGCGCCAGCGTCAACAACGTCACCGTTCCGGCCGGGACGACGGTCTACTACTGCTACACGGCGAAGAACACGGGCAATATGGCGCTGCCGCTGCACGACCTGGAGGACAGCGAGCTTGGCCCCATCTTCACGGGCTTGGACTATACGCTGGCGCCGGGCAGCTCGGTGAACACCGTTGCCGCCGGCGTAACTGTCAGCGCCACAATCGACGTGGCCACCACCAACGTGGCGACGTGGACGGCCTACGTCGATGACAGCGTGACCGCGCAGTCGGTGACGGGGACGGACAGCGCCACCGTGAGGCTGACGCCGACCGACCTTGATCCGGACGACCAGCCGGGCGGCGGGCGGCTCTACCTGCCGCAGATCGGCAAATAGAGCGCTGCCGGGTCGGGTATAGCGTACATTCCAGGGGGCGGCCTAGCGGCTGTCCCCTTTTATATATATTGGCGCGGCGCGGGTGTAGTACAATGAGAGCGGCGCCGTGCATCGATCCCGCCGAGTTTTCCCGCACGCATACAACTGCATGCAATCATGGCATGCTCATCATATGAGGAGGCGCAAACCGTGAAGACGTTAGTTCTCGATGAGCCGTTCGCGTTCCGGCTGACGGAGACCGAACCGCCGGGCGATCCTGGGCCGGGGGAAGCGCTGGTGCGCGTGCAGCGCGTGGGCATCTGCGGCACAGATTTGCACGCCTACCAGGGCAACCAGCCTTTCTTCGACTACCCGCGCATTCTCGGCCATGAGTTGGCCGTGGAGATCGTGGCGCTGGGGCCGTCTGCCGAGACGCACGGGCTGGCTGTGGGCGACCGCTGCGCGGTGGAGCCGTATCTGAACTGCGGGACCTGCATCGCCTGCCGTCGCGGGCGCACGAACTGCTGTGAGCGCCTGAGCGTGCTGGGCGTGCACCAGGACGGCGGCATGCGTGAGCAGGTGATCGTGCCCATCGCCAAGCTACACAAGGCCGAGGGCGTGCCGCCGGAGCAACTGGCCCTGGTCGAGATGCTCTGCATCGGCGCGCACGCGGCGCGGCGCGCGGCCATCGAGCCGAGCGAACCGGCCCTGGTCATCGGCGCCGGCCCAATCGGTTTGGGGACCATGCAGTTCGCCCGCGCCCTGGGCGCAGATGTCATCGCCATGGACATCAACGCGCAGCGGCTGGCCTTCTGCCAAGAGAACCTGGGCATCCGGCATACAGTCGATGCGCGCGCCGACGCAGCAGCGCAGGTGCGCGATCTGCTGGGCGGCGACCTGCCGACGCTGGTTTTCGACGCTACAGGCAACGCGCGCTCGATGATGGACGCGTTCAACTATGCGGCCCACAGCGGGCGCATCGTCTATGTCGGCCTGGTGAAGGGGGAGATCACCTTCAGCGATCCCTACTTTCACAGCCATGAATTGACGCTGCTGGCGACGCGCAACGCCACGGGCGACGACTTCGCCTGGGTCATCGATTCGCTGGCGCGCAGGCAGGTTTCCGTAACCGGGTGGGATACGCACTACGCTACGCCGGAGACGCTGGCCGCGGACTTTCCGAGCTGGCTGCTGCCGGAGACGGGCGTGATCAAGGCGATGTTGACGTTTGATTAGGCTCTCGTGAATAGGCGCTTGATGACTAGTGCTCTGGCAACTATGTTTCTGTCATTCTGACGACCGGAGGGAGGAAGAATCTGCTCGTCCGTC
>CAZYSJ010000084.1:0-20275 GCA_964649875.1 uncultured Caldilineaceae bacterium | reverse complement strand
CGCTTCAGCCACACCTACACGCCCAGCCCCCATTGCTGCCCGTCGCGCGCCACCTTCATGACCGGCCTCTACCCCAGCCGGCACGGCGTCTACAACAACATCTGCACCCCTACCGCCATCCACTACGGGCTGAACGCTGGCGTCGAAACCTTCTCCGAGCATCTGCGCGACGCCGGCTATAACCTGACCCTATGCGGCAAATGGCACGTATCCGTCGAAGAAGGCCCCGCCGACCGCGGCTGGAAAGAGCGCGCCGTCACCGCCAACAAGGGAGCCTCGCACCACCGCTCCATCGACCAATGGCGGCACGGTCCCGTCTCCGACGATGACGGCATCCGCCGCCGCGGCCGTGTGCGCCGCCCCGGCTGGGGCGACTTCGAGGTCTACGGGACATTGCCCGACGGCGGACCGAAAGGCTACGAAAACCTGCACGACTACACCGTCGTCCAGGAGGCGATCGCGGCCATCGACGAGATGTCGCAACAAGATGCGCCCTGGTGTCTCTTCGTCGGCACAATCGGACCGCACGACCCCTTCAACGTGCCGGAGAAGTTCGTCAGGCTCTACGACCCCGCCCAAATCCCGCTGCCGCCCAGCTACGCCGATACCCTGGACGACAAGCCGCGCATCGTCCAACGCCAGCGCCGCCAGCTTTGGGACCAACTGACCGAGGACGAAGTGCGCGAGTCCATCGCCCACTACTGGGCCTACTGCACGCTGCAGGACGAGTTGCTCGGCGAAGTGCTGGACGCGCTCGACACCAGCGGGCAGGCCGACGATACGCTCGTCATCTTCATGTCCGACCACGGCGACTACGTCGGCGCACACGGTCTCTACCTCAAGGGCGTGCCCGCCTTCCGCGAGGCCTATCACGTCCCCTGCATCATGCGCTGGCCAAAAGGCATCCGCAACCCGGGGCGAACCGTTGACGCTTTCGTTACGTTGGCCGACTTCGCGCCGACCTTCCTCGAACTGGGCGAGGCGACGCAGCCCGCGGACCTCAGCGGGGCCAGCCTGCTCCCCTTCCTGCGCGACGAAACGCCGGACGCCTGGCCCGACGCCTATCACACCCATTTGAACGGCGTAGAACTTTACTACACCCAGCGCGCCGTCGTCACGCGCGACTTCAAATACGTCTACAACGGCTTCGACTTCGACGAGCTTTATGACCTGCGCAGCGACCCGCACGAGATGGTCAATCTTGCCGACCGACCCGAATACCAAGAGGTCAAACACGACTTGGTGCAACGCATGTGGCGCTTCGCCGCGCGTGAGCAAGACATGATCTTCAACCCCTACGGCACGGTCGCGCTCGCCCCGTGGGGACCGGCGGACGCGCTTCAAACGTCGCAGCCGGACACGTCCGCCTAACTCAATCGAAAACCCAACGGACCAAACTCCAGGATAGCCAAAGAAAAGGCCTTGCCATGAATTTCATCTTCTTCATGCCCGACGAACTGCGCGCCGAGAGCGTAGGCTGCTACGGCCACCCGCTCGCGCCCACGCCCAACATCGACGCCCTGGCCGCTCAGGGGACCCGCTTCGACCAATGCCACGTCCAGCACTCCGTCTGCACGCCTTCCCGTTGCAGCATGATGACCGGCTGGTATCCCCACGTGCGCGGCCACCGCACCTTGTGGCATCTGCTGCGCCCCGACGAGCCGAATTTGCTGCGCTACCTCAAGCAGGCCGGCTACCAGGTGCACTGGTTCGGCAAGAATGACCTGCTGTCTCAAGACAGCTTCGCAAGCAGCGCCGACGTCGCCGAACGTCGCGGCAAGGGCGTCTTCGGCAAACCGGCTTACCCCGTCGACGACCCGCGCTACTACAGCTTCCTCTTCGACGCCTACGAAGGGCCGCTGGAAGAGCATGGCGACTATGCCTGCGTACAGGCGGGCATCGACTTCCTGCGCTCCAAGCCCAAAGAACCCTTCATCCTCTACCTGCCGCTGATCTTCCCGCACTGTCCCTATTCCGCGCCTGCTCACTGGCACAGCGCCGTCGATCTCGAAGACCTGCCGCCGCTGCGTCCTGCGGGCCTGCCCAACCGGCCCGATTTCCACAGCCTGATCCGCCGCTATCGCCGCCTTGACGAACTGAACGAAGGCGAACACGAAGCGCTTATGCGTAAGATCCAGGCTGTCTACCTGGGCATGACCGGCTTCATTGACGAACTGCTGGGACGTCTGCTCAACACGCTGGAGGACACAGGTCTGGCCGATTCGACCACGGTCTCATTCTTCTCCGACCACGGCGACTACGCCGGCGACTATGGCTTGGTAGAGAAGTGGCCGAATGCCTGCGAAGACATCATCACGCGCGTGCCCTTGGTCGTGCGCACGCCGGGCGGCAAAGCCGGTCACGTCGTCAACGAGCCCGTCGAATTGTTTGACATCATGGCGACGACGCTGGAGCAGGCCGGCATCGAAGCGCAGCATACGCACTTCGCCCGCAGCTACACAGCCCAGTTACAGGGCGCGCCCGGCGACCCGGAACGCATCGCCTACACGGAGGGCGGCTATGCGCGCCACGAACCGCACTGCTTCGAAGGTCTGCCCACGCGCGATTTCTTTGCGCGCGACAAAGCCAATATCTACTACCCCAAAGGCGCACAGCAGCAGGACTATCCGGATAGCGTCGGCCGCGTGGTCGCCATGCGCTCCACTACGCACCGTTTCGTTTACCGGCCCACGGGCATGTGCGAATTGTACGATTTGCAAGCGGACCCCCAGGAACTGCATAATCTTTGGGGCGACCCGATCCACCGCAACGTACAGCAGCAAATGGAAAGCGAGATGCTGCGCTGGCTGGTGCAGACAAGCGACGTCACCCCCTTTGACACAGACCCGCGTGGGTTGGCTGGCTCTCCCTTCTAGGGAGGCGGTTGTTCTTCTCAAGTTGAACAACCACGAAGTCCGAGAAGCTGTTCCGGTTCTTTTGCTATCCAGAGGGAGATAACCTTGTCGAAGCAAGCCTTGTTGATCATTGACCTGCAGAAGGTCTCATATCGGGGCGAGTCCGCCATCCAGATGGATGCCGCCGCGGAGCATATTCAAGCGGCGTTGCCTTTGTTTCGCGCCAAGAAGTTGCCCATCATATGGATTCAGCAAATGGAAGAGGAAGACGGCACTGTGCCGGGCACAGAGCCATTCGAGTTAATTGCGCCGCTGGAGCCGGCCGAGGGCGACTACCGGATTGTCAAGACCTACTCCAATTCCTTCAACAAGACCGATCTGCACGACATCCTGCAGCGCGAAAAGGTGGACACCGTGATCATCAGCGGCTACTGCGCCGAGTACTGCGTCACGGCTACGCTTTTCGGCGCGGAGGATCGCGACTACACAGCCATCCTATATCGCGGCGGTATCGCCAGCGGCTCCAAAGAGAATCTACAGGCTGTGGAACGCGCCTACGATGTCATCAGCTACGAGGCGCTGAAGGCGTGGCTGAAATAGCCGGCGCACTCGGATTAACAGGCGCGACTGCCTCAACGGCATCACACAGAACCCCTTCCAGCAGAGTCGATTTGACACAGAAGCCAATGGCGCGCGCAACTCCCTGCGATGTGGGGGGAGTTGCGCGCGTCGCGTGCTTAATCTCGTCGTTTCCTTAGCCCGCCGACCACGCATCGCTCAGCAGATCGATGCTCTTCGGCATCGCTGTCGCCGCGTCCTCGGCCCCTTCCATTTCAATAGAGCAGTAGCCGCGAAAACCTGCCGCGCGTAGGATGCGGAAAACTCGTGCATAATCAAGGTCCAACGAATACCACGATCCGCCGCCGAAGTAGGTCTTGGCATGCGCAAGCCAGACATGCGGAGCAACTCGCTCCATGGCCTCGTACATGTCATCCTCGAAAATGAAATTACCCATGTCGAGGATTGCCTTTAGCCACGGCGAGTCAACCGTTTCGAGGATGCGCAACACGCCCGACGCGAAAGTGGTCAGCCCCCAGTGATTCTCCAGCAGCAGCATCACCCCGCGTCGTTCGGCGTGCGGCAGGCACGCTTCGATGGCGTCGGTGCACCAAGCGAAGCCGTCGTCATCCGAAAAGCCCTCCCACGGCTCCACCCATCCCTTCGCTCGCAGCACCTCGTCAAAACTGCCCTGCTTGCGCCACCCGCCCGAATTGACGCGGATCGAAGGGATGCCGAGTTCGTGCGCCAGGTCAATGCAGTGCAACGTGTGTTCGATATTCTTTTGCCGCTCCTCCGGTTCGGCCCATACGAAATCTTGGTGAATGCTCAAGTTGTATAGGTCCAAGCCCAACCGGAACGCGTGGCGTTTAAGCTTCTGCAGATAGGCGTTCTCCTCGCTCTCCATCTGCCGGTGCAGAACCTCTACGCCGCTCAAACCCAAGTCTGCTGCGGCGTCCAACACCAACTCGATCGGCACTTTCTCCGGCAGGAAATGCCAATAGGAATAGGAAGATGTCCCAAGGCGAAGCGGTTCCATGCTAAGGCTCCTTTATCATTGCGCAGCGGAACAGCATCATCCCGTCAGCGGCAGGCGCACCGGCTCGCCGCGTTCTGCCGAACGATAGGCCGCCAGCGCGACCTCCAGCGCGGCTAACCCGTCCTCGCCGCTGATTGACGGCTCGCGTTCCTGGCGCATCATCGCTGCGAAATCACGCATCAGCCCCAGGTCCATGTTGCCGCCCCAGTCGCGCCACTGCATCTTCCCGCTCTGATCGCTGCTCACGCTCACATGCTGCCTGGACATATCGGCATAGAGCACGCCGCCGTCGCCGATCACCTCGATCTTCACGTCGCCCCACGTCGGATAGGCCGCAGGCCGCGACCATGACGTGTCGAGCGTGGCATAGACGCCATTTGTCAACGCAAACGACAGCATCCCGCTGTCGTCGATGCCCAAATCCGGGTGCAGCAGGCTGTCGCCGATTTCGGCATAGACCTCTTGCACCTCCGCCCCCCAAAACCAGCGCAACAGGTCGACCACGTGCACGGTGTGGTCGATGACTGCGCCGCCGCCGGATAGCGCCCGGTCGACGAACCATCCGCCCGGCATGGACCCGTGGTTGGTGCACTCCGCCGCCAAAACGCGCCCCGCCGCACCCTGATCCAGCAGACGCTTCAACTGCTCGAAAACCGGATGGAAGCGCACCGGAAACGCGATCTGCAAGCGCGTGTCGGTCTGGCGGCAACGCTCGATGATGGCGCGGCCGTCCTCCAGCGTCGCGGCGATGGGCTTCTCACACAAGATAGCCCTCACCCTCCCTGCCGCCAGTTCCACGTCGCGGCGGTGATGCGCATTCGCCGAGCAGATGATCACGCCGTCCAGACCGGCGTCGAGAAATCGCTCAACTTCAGTGAAAAACGGAACTGACAACCGTTCGGCCACAGCGCTGCCCTGGTCCGATTCTTCATGCCAAATGCCCGCGATCTCTACGTCCGGCATCTCTTGCAGACAGGCGGCATAGCTGTAGGCGTGCAGATGCGCAAAGCTCATCATGCCAATGCGTATGCGACGATCGCTCATGGCTAGTCCTCCTCGAACTCGGAGATGGTGATGGGCCGGCCGCTGCGCATCGACTCCATGGCGGCCAGCGAAATCTTCACGGCCATCAGCGCGTCGCGGGCCGTCACCTGCGGTTCGACGCCCTGCTCAAAGCAGGATAAGAAGTGCGCCAGTTCCGCGTAGTAAGGCTGCTCATCCGGAGCCAGCGGGCTGTAAGCGGAGCGCTCCACGCCGCTGTCATCTTCGCTGCGGCGATGTATAACCAACGAGGGTGTGTCGAGCGAGTCCCACTCCACAATGCCTTCGTCGCCCGCAATCTCCAGGCGCGTGCGGAACGTGCCCCCCGGTTGCGCCCAACTGCACTGGATGTGCCCAATCGCGCCGCTCTCAAAACGCAGCACGATCAGCGCGTGGTCATTGCGCGGCGCCTCCGTAAACGTGGTCCCGCGCGCGAAGACACGTTCGACCTCGCCAAAGCACCAGCGAGCGTAATCTATGTCATGGATGCCTACGTCCAGAATGACGCCGCCGCTCTGGGCAAAGTCGCTGTAATAGGCGGCATGGAACTCGCCGCCCGGCCGCGGAAAACTGCCGGCGCGCACTGTGCGCAGCACACCCGGCTTGCCCAATGCCCCGCCGTCCAGCGTCGCTTTTGCCTGTGCATATTCCGGGAAGAAACGCACGACATGGGCCGGATACAAGGGGACGCCGGCCTCTTCGCACGCCGCGACCATCCGTTCGGCGTCGCTCAGCCGCCGCGCCAGCGGTTTCTCGCAGATCACGGCCTTGCCCGCCGCGGCAGCGGCGAGGACGATATCTGCGTGCTCCGTGCCCCAGGCGCACACATCCACCAGATCCACGTCGGCAAAGAGCGCCTCACGGCTATCGTACACCTTGCCGCCGAATTGCGTCGCGGCGCGCTCAGATGCCAGCCTGTCGATGTCATAGTAGCCCGTTAGCTCTACCGGCAGCCGGCGCCATCCATCCAAATGGACGCGGGCAATCGCGCCTGCCCCGATTAATCCGACTCTTGTCATGGGACGCTCCACTTACGGTGGCGGAAGAATCAAGATAGGGCCGGCCCCTGTGATGGCGCCGGCCCTGGTAATTCAGCGGGGCGCACGGTCCGCATGCCCCGCGCCTATCGCCAATCCGCGATGCCGCGCTGTTGCAGCTTCGCTAACCACGCCTATTCGGCCGGGCGCAGTTTGCCCTGCAACATGAGCACAATTGCGAACGGATCAGCATACGTGCCGTTATTGATGATCGGGTCGCCGTCCGCCGGCCACCCGGTCACGCGTACGTCCTCGAGCGTCGGGTTGTTGCCATAGCGCTCCCACAGCGGAATCTGCGGCAGGAGTTCATTGTAGGCCAAGGCCAACTGGTTGACAATTGCCGCCTGCGCATCGCGATCAGAGCCTTTGCCCGCCTCAATCGTCAGCGCTGCAAGGTCCAACTCGCCGAGCGACGTTTCCTGCACCAACGGGAACTGCATGCCAGGACCGGCTGCTGTGACCTCGACGCTGCCGCCGGTGGTGTTATAGGTGTTGAAGTCCACGTCGAACGAGAAGTGCGGGTGCGGGTTGCCCGCGCCCCACTCGCGGATCGCCATCTGGAAATTGCCGGCGCGCACGTCGGACGGGTGCTGCGTGAACGTTACCCCGCGGAAGGTTGTCTCGATGCCAAACTCAGTAAGCTGCTCGGCCAGATTCTCGGCCGCAGCCGACCAGTCCGCGAACTCCGAGGGGGCAGTCAGCTCGAACGAAAGCCGGTTGCCCTGGTCGTCGATCCAGACGTTATCGTCGCCGCGGGTGAAGCCCAGGTCAAGCAGCATCTGCTCGGCCGTGTCGACGTTGAACTCGTACTTGTTCATCGCACCGAGCGTATCTTCCGTCAGCCAAAGCGGGATCAGATTGTCCGAGAAGCCCGCCATGTACTCGACCGCTACGCCAGATTCGGCCATCGACACGACGCCGTTCTCCGCACGGTCGATGGCATAAGCCAACGCCTGGCGGAATTCCGGCACGCTGAACGGATAGATCGTGTGGTTGAAGTAGAGAGCCGGCCCGCTGTAGTTCGGGCCGCGGATGATGCGAATGCCCTCCGCCATGAACTGCTGCGTCGTAGCCGGCGGGAAGCCGTGCGTAGCGTAGTCAGCCTCTTTCGCCATCATCAGCGGCGTCGCGTCCGGCGTCTCGCCGTTGAAGAGAAGCACGCGGTCAAAGTTAACCCAGTCCGCCATGAACGAAGTCTCGTTTTTGTTCAGAACGAGCTGCGACTCGGTAATGCTGTTCGGGTCCAACACGTACGGCCCAAGCGATACGATTGTCTCCGGGCGGAACTCATTGAACTCCTGCAACAACGCCTGCCATTCAGCCGACTCGGAATCGGCGCCGGTCGCAATCAGGTCGCGAATGCGGTTCGCGAACTCGCCGTACACTGAGGACGGCCGGATGAAGGTCTCACGGAAGATGCGCCGCAACACGGTGTTGGAAGGTTCTGTAAGTTTGAAGTCGACCGTCGTATCGTCAACCGCCACTACGTCTTCGAGGAACTGCCAGACGGTAATGCCCTGCAAGCGCTGGATGGTGAAAGTGTCCACCACATCTTGCGCAGTATAGGCGCTGCCGTCGCTCCACACTGCGCCGGCCGGCAACTTGACGCGCACGGTGACATCATCCGCCCATTCCCAAGACTCGCCCGCCAACGGCATCCAGTCGTCGTCCGCCCACATATACATGAACAGGTTAGGCTCGAACAGATGCTGGTAGATGCCGAGCGAAATGGCATTGGTCGTTACAAAGGTGTTGAAGTGCCCGGCGGGCGGTACAACGTACGGCCAGATGCCGCGGAACTCGCTGACGCCCGCCCCCTCGCCGGCCGCTTCAGGCGCAGCCGGCGCCGGCTGTGCCGGCGCTGCGCACGCACTAATGAACAGCGCGACCACAGTCAGCAAAACAACCCAAATACGTTTGTGCATACCATCCTCCCTTTGTTGGTAAACATCAACACAGAGACGCAAACAACTCCGGAGCAACGGTTCTCGTGATCAACGCTTGGACAACACGCGCACGAACACGGCAAGCATAGCCAAAAACACACTGGAACACACGAACGTCGCCGCCATTAACACGAACTCGGCCGTATGCGGCTCTAACGCCAACAACAACAGCCCGGACATCAACAGGACAAACATGCCGATACGAAAGCCTGCCTGCCCCAGTTGGCTGCTCATGACGAGACAAGAAGGCTCACGCGCTCATCCTTGCGCACCGGGCATGCCACGCGCCCGCCTTCGCTGACCAGTTCCAGGGGCGGCACGGCCACATCGCACACCCCTTCCACGAAAAAGGGACAGCGCGGATGAAACGTGCACCCCGGCGGCAAGTTGAGCAGACTTGGTATATCGGCGCTGCGCAGCGCGATTCGGCGTTTGCGGTGCGTCAACTCCGGATCGGCCTCCGGCACAGCCGCCAACAACGCCTGCGTATACGGATGGCGCGGATCCGTGATCACACGCGGCGTCGGGCCGTCCTCCACCACGCGGCCCAAATACATCACGCTGATTGCGCCTTCCCACGCAAAGTACTTCGCCAGCGCCAGATCGTGCGTGATAAAAAGAAAGGTCACATCGAACTCGTTTTTCAGCCGCATCAACATATTGAGCAGACTCACGCGGATCGACACGTCGACCATCGACACCGCTTCGTCCGCCACAATAAACTTGGGGTCGACTGTCAGCGCACGCGCGACCGACACGCGTTGCCGCTGCCCGCCGCTGAGCTGATGCGGATACTTATCGAGGAAATCGGCTGCCGGCGTCAAGTCGACAATCTCCAGCAGTTCGAGCGCGCGGCGGTACGCTTGTTGAGAGCCGTTCACCTTCCGATGGCGCAACAGCGGCGTGGTAATGATCTGTTTGACGGTCTGCACTGGGTTCAGCGACGCATACGGGTCCTGATGAATGATCTGCACGGCGTGGCGGTAGACGCGGTACTCCTCCTTATTCAGCCGGTCGATCGGCTTGCCGTCATAGAGAATGCGCCCGCCGGATGGCGGCAACAGCCCCGCGATCATCTTGCCGGTCGTGCTCTTGCCGCAGCCGCTCTCGCCCACGAGACAGCGAATCTCCCCCTTCTCGATGGCGAGCGACACCCCGTCTACCGCCAGGACGCGTTCCGGCTCCTTGCCAAAAGCTTTGCTCACGTTCTGCAATTCAATATGTGCCATCATTCCCCGCTTTGGGCAGTTTGTAGCGCCGGAAGGCTTTGATGCAGCGGATGGCTCGCCAGTTCTTGCGCCACCGCATTCCAGTGCCAACATGCCGCGGCGTGATCCTTGCCCACCTGCTCCAGATCCGGCTCTTCGCGACTACATCGTTCCGTCGCGAAGGGACAGCGCGGATGGAACTTGCAGCCGCTCGGCAAGTCCACCAGATCGGGCGGCGAGCCCGGAATGGATACCAAGTCCTCAAACTCGCCTATCACCTTGGGCACAGCCCGGATCAGCCCCAGCGTATAGGGGTGTCGCGGTCGGTAAAAGATGTCGTCGGCGGAGCCGATCTCCACGATCCTCCCGGCGTACATGGTGGCGATGCGATCCGCCAACTCCGCCGCAATCGCCAAATCATGAGAAATGAATAGCATCGTAAGCCGCTGCTCATCCTTCAGTCGGCGCAACAGATCAATGATCGTGCGCTGCGTCAGGATGTCGAGGGCAGTGGTCGGCTCGTCCAGGATCAGCACCTGCGGATCGAGCAGAAGCGACATGGCGATTAACACGCGCTGCCGCATCCCGCCGCTCAACTCATGCGGATAGGCGTCGATCACGCGCTCGGCGTCCAACTGCACAAAGCGCAGCAAGTTGAGCACATGCTCACGCACCGCGCGCCTGTCGCTCCAACCGTGCGCCTTGGCCGTGTCGTACATCTGGTTCCAGATGCGCAGCACCGGGTTAAAGGAATTCAGGGCGGACTGGAAAACCATCGAGCATTCGCGCCAGCGAAACTCGCGCAGTTGCCGGGCGTCCAGTTGGCCTACGTCCATCTCCAGACCGTCGCGCCGGTAGATGATCTCGCCTTGTGTAACCCTAGCCGTCTTCACCAGCAGTCGCACGACGCCCAAACCGAGCGTCGTCTTGCCCGACCCGCTTTCGCCAATCAGAGATAGGCTCTCTCCGGCGCGCAGGTCCAGATCGACCCCGCGCACGGCGTTCACCGCGCCCTTGCGCGACTGATACATGATATGGACATTGCGCAAACTCAGCGGCGGCTTCTCACCGGCAGAGTCGTGGTGAACGAACGCGTCGTCAGCTTTGCTCATGCAGCGAGTTGCTCCGATTCAGTGGCGTCGATGGATCCTATTCGCCCGAACGCAGGCGAGGATTGAAGACCAACTCCAGCGAACGCGTGGTCGTTACCACCGATAATTGCAACAGGACGATGGCGGCAATGGGCATCATGATGTACCAGATGCTGTCCTTAAAAAAGATGGCCCCGCGCACCCAGGCGAGGCTCAACATGACGCCCCAGTTGCTCCCCGAGAAGGGCACCAGCCCAAAAAGCACCAGCGCTACCTGCGCATAGATGGCCCCGGTCATCGCCAACGCTAGACTGATGATGATATACGTCATCATATTCGGCACGATCTCACGGAAAACAATGTGCGGCGTCCCCAGATCCAGTGAACGTGCAGCCTCAATGAAGTCCCGCTCCTTCAGCGACAGAGCCTGCGAACGCACGGCGCGCAACAACGACGGCCAGTTGAGCAGCCCCAACAGCACGCCGAGCGACGTTACATTCTCGAACTTCATCAGCGAGGCCAAGATCAAAAGCAGGGGCAGTTGCGGAATCGTCAACATCACGTCGGTAATCGCCATAATGAATGCATCGGTGCGCCCGCCGGCAAAGCCGCTCAACGTGCCGAACGTAACCGCGATCAAGGTTGACAGCACCCCTGCAATCACCGCCACCACGATGACATCCTTGCCGCCATGGATGATCTGCGAAAAGATGTCGCGCCCCTGATGGTCCGTGCCAAACCAATGCTCGGCGGACGGCGGCTGGAAAATCTGGTCGACCTTTGTCTCGGTGTCAAGCGGGATGAAGTACGGCCCGATGAACGACATCAGCACAATAAAAACCACCATCAGGAAGCCGGCAAAGCCCACTTTGTTATAGGACATAATGCGCAGCGTCGTGCCGAGCGAGGCCAAGGCTTGCGTAAACAGATTCATGCGACTACTCCGTAGCCCCAAACTTGATGCGCGGGTCAAGCCAGCTATACAGCATGTCCGCGAAGAAGTTGGCGAAGATGACCGAAAGCGTGATGATCAAGAAGACGCCCTGCATCACAACGTAATCGCGGCGATTCACGGCTTGCAACAGCACGTAGCCGATGCCCTGATACTGGAAGATCGTCTCGATCAGCACTGAGCCGCCCACCACAAAACCAATGGAGATTGCCAACAGCGTAAAGAGCGGCAGCGCGGCGTTGCGGCCCACATAGGCCGTTGTAATGCGACTCTCCTTTAACCCCTTAGCCCGCGCCACCGTTACGTAGTCCTCCTCCAGCACGCTAATCGTGCTGCTTTTCATGGTCAGCATCCAACCGCCCACCGTAGTAAGCACATAAGCCGCAATCGGCAGCGCCGCATGGAAGAGTGCGTCTTGGAAAAACGCTAGGCTAAAACCCGGCTGCACGCCAGGCGATAGCGATCCGCGCATCTGCGCCACGGGAACCACGCCCCAGCGGACGCCCAGCCAGATGATCAGCAGGATGCCTAGAATGTAGTTCGGGATAGCGCTCAAGACCGACGCCAGCACTGTCAGGAAGTGGTCAAGCAAGCCCTCGCGCCGGTAGGCCATGAGCAAGCCCAAGATCACGCCGCTGGTGAAGCTGATCATCAGCGCCAGACCTACGCTGAAGACAGTCCACGGCAAGAAACGCTTAATGAAGGCCGTCACTGGCGTGCCCGGCGACAGGATCGACGTGCCGAGATTGCCGCGCGCCAAGCCGCCCAGATAGTCGAAATACTGCAATATCAACGGCTTCTCCAAGTCGATGGCAAACAATGCGGCAGCCTGGTCACGCGCCTGGTGATAGGGCATGCTGTACTGCACCATTAGTTCTTGGATAAATAGCTCGATTGGATTACTGGGCAGAAGACGGATCAGGAAAAAAGTCAGCGTAATGACCACGAACGCCGTGAACAAAGCCTTGAGCAGCCGTCGCAGCAGAAAGGAATTGAGGAATCCCGCGGCGCGGCTGGATTTGCGCTCAGCCTCCAACGGCAATTGGGTCGCATCAAACGTCGTTGCCAAAGGGCTGCTCCTGGGTGCGGCGAAAATGGGAAGCGACCGGTCGCCAGATGCCGGCGTGTAGACGGGACAATAGGAGGCTCCGCCGCTCACGGAGAGCCGTCCGTCTGGCCTGTGTCGCCATCTTCGCCTCTATCTGGGTACTTTCCGGCGTTCCGAGTCTAGCACCGTTTGTAAATGTATGTCAAACAGTATTTTTCTGCGTGCAGGAGACGATCATCGAGGGCCCATCGCACCCGCTTCGATGGAAAGACAAGAGGATAGTGCAAACCGTCACGGGCGGAGGGGGTATGAGCGATCTGTAGAGGAAGGTAAACAGGGGAAACCGCCACGAATTACACAAATTTCGCGCCAGGCTTGGCCGAATTCGCATAATTCGTGGTGAGATTGACGGCTGGAGCGGATTCGCTAGCGCGCCTCGTCGTCCTCCGGCGTCTCGACGCTCACCTGCACCTCGACCCACCCCTCGTTGTCGGTGAGTTTGTCGTCGTTGATGCGCAGGTAAAGCGTGCCGCGCTCCTCAACCCGCAGCGTCGTTCCCCTGCCCGCCAAGAAGGGCTTTCCGTCCTCGCCGATGCGCCCGATCAACACGCCGCCCGGCACAGCCCGCATCCGCTCATAGCTCCCTGCGGGATTGGCTAGCGGGTAGTAACTCGGAGCGGGGAAGCGCGCATGGCCTTCTGGTCCGTGATACTCGCCTGGCGTATACAGCCACTCGCCGCGGGCGCGGATGGTCACGAAATCGCCCTCGTTGAGCCGAACGCCCATGCTCTGCCAGCCGCGATAGGCAAAGACACGCGGTTGGGCCAGCGTCTCCTGGCGGACAGGAGAAATAGCCGAGACCGACGCCAGATAGAGCCCGCCGAAGAACAGCACGAACCCCGCGCCGATCAGTAAAAATCGCCGTATCATACGCCGCCTCACTTGGTGTGCGATGCCGGGCGCAGCCAACCTAGCGCATGTCCACGACGGGCGAACCGTTGCCGTCGATGACCCATTTGCTGTTCTCCTTCAACTCCTGGGCAATTAGCAGGTCGATGAACTTCTCGCCCAGCTCGCCTTGACCGTTGAGTTCTGCCAGGATGCTGCGGATCGTGACCTGTTGGGCTTCGGCGGTCAGGCGCATGCGGTCGGCCTCAGCCTGGGCAGTCGCCGTGATCTGGTAGGCGTCGGCTTCAGACTGTTTCTGCGCCGCATAGAGGTCAGCGTCGGCCAACGTTTTGCGCTGGGCGGCCTCCGCCTGGGCCTGGTCCTGCCGCTGCACCGCCACCATGCGGTCCCGAATTGCCTGTAGCACCTCTTCCGGCGGCGATGCGTCCTGCATCTGCACCGTCACGAACTTGACGCCATACTGCTCTTCCTTCTCCAGCAGCGCGTCCATCACTTCTGCATTCATAATGGCGCGGTTGTTCATCACATCGGCCATCGCCTTGGTGTTGACCACATCGCGCAACTTACCCTGGACAAACTCAAAGACGATGCGCTCCGGGTCGTCCACCTGTAGCGCATACTGCTGAGGATTCGTCACGCGATACGTATATTGCAAAGACACGATCATGGTCACATTGTCAGACGTCATCGCCGGGATCTGTTCCACATAACCGAGCCGCTCGCTGACCGTGACAATGATCACCGTGTCCACCAGAGGAATCTGCATATGCCAGCCCGGTTCTTGCACAGTCAGAAACCGTCCGCCGCGCAGATGCAGACCGCGCTCATACTCGTGCACCTTATAGATCGCAGCGCGCGCCACAAAAACCGCCGCCGCCAATACTATCAGCGCCGTTAGCGTGACTACGGCAATCTTGTAAAGGCGGTCGAGCGCACGCACTACCTGAGGCGGGGTAAGCGAAACGGAACGTGTGGAGGGTGAAGGTTGCTCACTCATGGCCTACTCTTCCATCTCTTCCATAAACTGAGCGGCCGCGCAGCGCGGTCGCGGCGATAGGTCGAATATCCGAAACGATGTGCAGAACATGATGTGCAGAACATAATCCGCAGCAGACGATCTGCGGCGACGCGCCCGTTTTCATAACGGAGATAGGGCGACTTCGGTTCCTCTCAAACCGGGTTATTTACGCGTGAATGCGGCTGACGGAGCCGAACCAACGATCGTTCGCTTTCCTGCGCCAATATGGGGATTTCCTCTCGCCTCTGCTACAATACCCCGTGGGTTTTTACCCGGCTAGTCGACGCGACGCATCGTATAACAAGGAGCGTTGAGGCCACATGGCTATCCGTATAGACGTTAGCGGCCCCCGCCACGCGCGTGTCAGGGAAATCCTGTCCGCCGCCCCTCACTTCGGCATCTCCGGCATCCGCGCCTGCCGCATCGCACGAGTCTTCTTCATCTCAGAAGACCTTTCCGCTGCCGAGGTTGAGCGCCTCTGTGCCGTTCTGCTCGTTGACCCTGTCACCGAAACGGTTACCTGGACCGCCCTGCCAGGCGATCCCCCGACCAGCGGCCAACACGCCTTTGCCGTCGAAGTCGCCTTCCGCCCTGGCGTCACCGACGTCACCGCGCGCGAGTTGGTGAAAGGCATGGCGGAACTGGGCTTGCCGCCCTGCGACGTGGTCACCGCGCATCGCTACGAACTGGACGGCGACTTGACCGAGGCTGACGTCCGCCTCTTAGCGCGCCGGCTCCTCTGCAACGATACGGTAGAGCATTACAGCCTTGGCGCCATTACGCCCCACTTCGGCATGGAATCCGCCGCCAGCGACCGCGTCGAGACAGTCGCCCTGCGCGACTTGGATGATGATGCGCTGCTGGCGCTGAGCCGTGACCGGCTTCTCTCCCTTGACCTCGCCGAAATGCACTGCATCCGCGATTACTACCGCAGCGCAGGCCGCGACCCTAGCGACGTCGAGTTGGAGACGCTCGCCCAAACCTGGTCGGAGCACTGCGTCCACAAGACTTTCCGCGCCCGCGTCGACTTCACCTGGCGCGACCAAACCGGCGCCGTCAAGCAGCACGCCGAGATCGACGGCTTGCTGCGGCAGTACATCCGCGCCGCCACCGAACAAGTCGCCCCGCCCTGGCTGCGCTCCGCCTTTGTCGATGACGCCGGCATCATCGCCTTCGACGACGCTCACGACCTGGCCTTCAAGGTGGAGACGCACAACCACCCCTCCGCCCTGGAGCCGTTTGGCGGGGCAAACACCGGCATCGGCGGCGTCGTGCGCGACGTCATCGGCGTATCGGCCCGCCCCATCGCCGCCACCGACGTGCTCTGCTTTGGCCCGCAGGACTACCCCTACGAGCGGCTGCCGGAAGGGTTGCTCCACCCGCGCCGCATCGCCGCCGGCGTAGTAGCCGGCGTGGGCGACTACGGCAACAAGCTCGGCCTGCCCACCGTCAACGGGGCCGTCCTCTATGACGAAGGCTATCTGGGCAACCCGCTTGTATTCTGCGGATGCGCCGGCCTGTTGCCCGCCGGCAGCCACCGCACCGAACCGCAAATCGACGATCTCGTCGTCGTCCTCGGCGGGCGAACCGGCCGCGACGGCCTGCACGGGGCCACCTTCTCCTCGGCGGAGCTGACTCACCAGACCGCAGAAGTGGCGGGCAGCGCCGTTCAGATCGGCGACCCGATCACCGAAAAGGGCCTGATCGAACTGATCGAAGCGGCGCGTGACGCCAGCCTTTACCACGCCATCACCGACTGCGGCGCAGGCGGGCTGTCGTCGGCCGTGGGCGAAATGGGCCGACGGCTGGGCGTCGACGTCGAGTTGCAACATGTGCTGCTCAAATATCCCGGCCTCGTTCCCTGGGAAATCTGGCTCTCCGAAGCGCAGGAGCGCATGGTGATTGCCGTCCCGCCCGACGCCCTGGAGAAGCTAACGGAGCTTGCCCGGCTCTGGGAAGTCGAGCTGAGTGTACTAGGCCGCTTTACAGGCGACGGCAGGCTGCGCGTACGCTACGCCGATCGCATCGTCGCCGACCTGCCCATGAGCTTTCTGCACAACGGCCTGCCGCAGCGCCATTTGCGCGCAGAGTACGCCGATCCAGCGCCGTCCTCAGCCGCGACGCCGCCCCTGCGCGATGCGGGCGCGCTGCTTCTGCGCATGCTCGCCCATCCCAACGTCGCCAGCAAAGAGACCATCGTTCGCCGTTATGACCACGAAGTGCGCGGCGGCTCCATCGTCCGGCCCTTCACCGGCCCACAACGCGACGGCCCCAGCGACGCCGCAGTGCTAAAACCGCTGGGAACCTGGGAGCACAAGCGCGGCTTTGTCCTCAGCGCTGGCATCAACCCGGCTATCGGCCGCGTCGACCCCTACGCCATGGCCGTCAGCGCCATCGACGAAGCCATGCGCAACGCCGTCGCCGTCGGCGCTGACCCTGACCGCATTGCCATCCTCGACAACTTCTGTTGGGGCAACCCGACCTTGCCCGACCGCCTCGGCGCGCTTGTCCGCGCCTGCCAGGGCTGCTACGACGGCGCGCTCGCCTATCGCACGCCTTTCATCTCCGGCAAGGACAGCCTCTTCAACGAGTACAACGGGCAGCCCATCCCCGGCACGCTGCTCATTTCGGCCATCGGTATTGTGCCGGACATCGATTCCTGCGTCACCTCGAACAACAAAGCTGCCGGCAACCGCCTTTACCTCTTGGGCGAGACCAAGCGCGAACTGGGCGGCTCCCTGCTGCACGAGTTACTGGAGATAGCCGGCGGCAATGCGCCTTCTCTGCCCGAAAATCCGCTCAACCGCTACCGCCAATTGCACCAGGCGATCAAACAGGGCCTCGTCCAAGCTTGTCACGATCTGAGCGAAGGCGGACTGGGCGTCGCTCTGGCTGAGATGTGCATCGGCGGTCGTCTCGGCGCATCGATCGCCATTCCCGCAGCGGAAAGCTTGACGCCGGCGGAAGCGCTCTTCGCCGAAAGCAACGGACGCCTGTTGATCGAAGTCGCCCCCGCCGACGCGCCCGCGCTGGAAACGTTGTTCGCCGGCGAAACCCTGATCCCCCTGGGCGAAGTGACGGGCGACGGCCGGTTGCGCGCATGGGCCGGCCAAACGCCTGTACTCGATCTGCCCGTCGATGATCTAGTCGCCGCCTGGCGGCGCGATCTGCTCGCATAAACGCACTGGAACGGCCATGACCGCAATGCCGGAGTCGCCATGAAGCCATCCATCCTTATCCTCCATGCATCCGGGATCAACCGCGACCAAGAAGCCGCGCGCGCCTGCGAACTGGCCGGAGGCCGCCCAGAGATCGTCCACATCAACCGGCTGCGCGCCGGAGAACGCACCTTCGACCAATACGACATGCTCCTGCTGGCCGGCGGCTTTTCCTATGGCGATGCGCTCGGCGCCGGAACACGCCTGGCGCTCGATCTCAACACATACTTCCAAGATCAACTGCACGAGTTCGTAGATTGTGGTAAACTTGTGCTCGGCATCTGTAACGGCTTCCAAACACTGGTCAAAACGGGCATTTTGCCCGGACGCCTAGCGCGAGGAGATGAACAGGGGGCAAACCGCACCATGATGCGTCGCGTGACCCTGACCGAGAACGATGCAGGCGGCTTCGAGTGCCGTTGGGTCAACCTATTGCCGAATCGCAGCGCCGCCGCCGGTTACCTGGCCGAACTGGATGATTTGATCTCCTGCCCCATTGCCCACGGCGAAGGCAACTTCCAAGTGAAGGACGAGGCAACGCTTGCAACGCTGGAATCCGAAGGCTGCATCGCCTTTCGTTACGTTCGGACCGACGGGTCGCCCGCCGAGAACGAATACCCCTTCAACCCCAACGGCTCCGCGGCAGACATTGCCGGCATTTGCAACCCCGCGGGCAACGTGTTGGGATTGATGCCCCATCCGGAAGACCATATCGTTCCGGTGCAGGGCATGGATGCACCGGCCGGACGCCTGGGCCTCCGCTTGTTCGAGGCCATGATTTCGAGCATAGAATAGACGAAACGACCATGCTGACCGACGCCGAAATACGCCAAAACGCCGCCATGCGGCTCGACGCCATCGACCTGCCTTTCCTCGATCGCATCGCCAGCGGCAAGGTGCGCGAGATCTTCCGCGTAGACGACTATCTGATCCTGGTCGTCACCGATCGGCTGTCGGCTTTCGACCGCATCTTGGGGCTTGTGCCCTACAAAGGCCAAGTATTGAACCAGCTTTCCGCTTACTGGTTCGATGCCGTGTCCGACATTACGCCGCATCACTTGCTCGAATCGCCCGACCCCAACGTAAGCGTCGTTCGCCTGCTCCGCCCCCTGCCGGTCGAAGTCGTCGTGCGCGGCTACATCACGGGCGTCACCAGCACCGCCCTCTGGCATCGCTACGAACAAGGCGAGCGCACGATTTACGGCATCGACTTCCCCGACGGCTTGCACAAAAACGAGCTGCTGCCTGAGCCCATCATCACGCCCACCACCAAAGCACGCGAGGGCGGCCACGACGAGCGCATCACCGAAAAGGAGATTGTCGAGCGCGGTCTCGTCTCGGCGGACCTCTGGGGGCAGGTGCATGAGACAGCCATCGCCCTTTTCCGGCGCGGCCAGTCCATCGCCCGCGATGCGGACTTGATCCTGGTCGACACCAAATACGAGTTCGGCACGGACGAAAACGGCGCGCTTTATCTCATCGACGAGATCCACACGCCGGATTCCAGCCGCTTCTGGCTCTCCGACAGCTATGCGGAACGCATCGCCAACGGGCAGGAACCGGAAAACTTCGACAAAGAGTTCGTCCGGCTGCACTACGCCGCCCGCGGCTATCGGGGAGAGGGCGAACCGTTCCCTCTGCCCGTCGACCTGGCTGTCGAGGCCTCGGCGCGCTACCAGCGCATCTACGAAATGCTCACCGGGCGCGACTTCGTCCCTGGCGAACTGCCCGCAGACGCCCGCATTGCACGCAACCTCCAAGCCTGGCTGCAAAAGGTGCGCTATGGCTAAATTCACGATTACGTCCGGGGGCATCCGATGACTGCGCATCAGAAGCCGCTCGTCGGCATCATCATGGGCAGCAGATCCGATTGGGAAACCATGCAGCATGCAGCCCTGACCTTGCGTCAGTTCGACGCGCCCTGCGAATATAAAATCGTCTCCGCCCACCGCACCCCCGAGTGGATGGTCGAATATGCCGCTTCCGCCGAAGAACGCGGGCTAGAGGTCATCATCGCCGGCGCAGGCGGGGCTGCGCACCTGCCCGGCATGGTGGCCGGCCATACGCTCCTGCCGGTGATCGGCGTGCCCATCCAGAGTCGCGCCCTCAACGGGCTGGATTCACTGCTCTCCATTGTGCAGATGCCCGCCGGCGTCCCCGTCGCCACGATGGCGATTGGGCGCGCCGGCGCCGTTAATGCTGCGCTCTTGGCCGTCGCCATCCTCGGGGCTCAGCGCCCTGCCTACCGCGCCGCGCTCCGGCAGTACCGCGCCGAACGCGCCCGCCAGGTAATGGAGGACGAGTTAGTGTTGGAGGAGACAGGACTCTAGTTGTCTATGGCAACGCCGATTCTTC
>CAZYSJ010000083.1:0-20505 GCA_964649875.1 uncultured Caldilineaceae bacterium | reverse complement strand
GGCCGTGTGTCACGGTGACTCGAAGGGAGGGAACAAGATGGTGAATTTCATCGTATGGATTATCCTCGGCGGGATCATCGGCTGGCTGGCCAGCCTGATCATGCGGAGGGATGCGCAGCAGGGTCTGTTGCTCAACATCGTCGTCGGCATTGTGGGCGCGCTAGTAGGCGGGTGGCTTCTCTCGCCGATTTTCGGGATTGGAACGATCAACGAAGGTTTCAGCATTCCGGCGTTGCTGGTGTCGTTGGGCGGCGCCGTTATTTTGCTGGCGATTATCAACCTTATCACCCGGGGACGGATGCGTTAAGGCGCTGAGCATCGTCAAGCAAAAGCAAGCGGGCCGCCCGAAAAGGCGGCCTGTTTGTTATGGCAATGCGGCAGGGTTGCGCGGAGTCGCGATGCGGATTCGGCTGCAGCCGATATTTGCACGGCTGGCAGGGGGTGAGTATAATCAGCCTAGTCGAGCGATGTTCGGCCCCAGGTTTATCAAGGCCGCCCGTCGAAGGCAATGGGGGATAGTTTAATCGGCAGAACGTCTGACTCTGGATCAGATAGTTGGGGTTCGAATCCCTGTCCCCCAGCTCCATACACAACATCTGGCGCCCACCCGTCGCGGTGGGTGCTGTATTTTGTGGTCGCAACCCTCTCCGTTCCAACAAGGGGATACGGCCAGGAGAAAGGCTGGCAGGATATGAGCCAGCACGTCGCGGCTGCGCTTGACGTTGTACGGCCACAGCCGGAGCTATCAGCGGACGGCGATCTTGTTGACACCTCTCCCTGTGGTATAGTAGCCCAGTTTCAACTAGGCGAGCGGACCGGTAATCGGACAGACGCTTCACAGTTGCGGCGATTTGGCCCGACCGTATCGCTCTTGTATACAAACTCACGCTCAGTAACTGTGCCATTCGCCCGAGGACGCTCATGACACGCGATGACCTTGCCCAGGCGCGGCTGATGAATCAACAGATCGCGCACCCCACGTCGAAAGAGCCTAGCCAGGTGGTGGCTGGGCTTGGCGCCATGCAGGCCCAGGATTACGCCAGCGCACTGTGGGCCATTGGCTTGCGTCTGCCAAACGCCGCCGAGACGTCTGTTGAACAGGCCATCGCCGACCGCACCATTATCCGCACCTGGCCGATGCGCGGCACGCTGCACTTCGTCGCTGCCGACGATGTGCGGTGGATGCTCCAACTCCTGACGCCGCGCATCTTGGTGCGCAGAGCGCGTCGTCGCCAACAACTTGACCTGGACGACGCAACGCTGGCGCGAAGCAGAGATCTGTTCATTCAGGCGTTGCAGGGAAACAGGCTGCTGACGCGCGCGGCGCTGATGGACCTGCTCGAAGCAGCGGGTATCTCCACGGCTGCCCAGCGCGGCTACCACATCCTGTCGCATCTGGCGCTGATAGGGCTGACCTGCCTTGGTCCACGCGTGGGCAAGCAGGATACCTTTGCGCTGCTGCAGGAGTGGTGTCCCAGAGCGCAAGAGATGGATCGCGACGAAGCCCTCGCGGAACTGGCGGAACGCTACTTCATCGGTCATGGGCCGGCTACACTGCACGATTTCGTCTGGTGGTCGGGGCTAAGTGTGGCGGATGCAAGGGCCGGGCTTACCATGATCTCAACGCATCTTGAACGGCGAGTCCTGGACGATCAGACGTACTGGATGTCTCAGGCGACGGCTACTACGGAGAAAACCTCGCCCTCTGTTTATCTCCTGCCCAGTTTTGACGAATACATTCTTGGCTACAGAGACCGCAGCGCCGTGCTCAACCCAATGCACACCCAGAAGATCACGCCCGGCAGCAACGGGGTGTTCAGGCCTATTGTGGTGATTGACGGCCATATTGTGGGTACATGGAAACGTACGCTCAGGAAGAACACAGTGGAGATTGTGCCGAGCCCATTTGCTGCGCTGAGCCAAGCCGAAGAACACGCCTTCGTCGCCGCGACAGAGCGCTATGCTCGCTTCTTGGGCAGATCGGTGAAACAGGTTTGAGAGGATGGCGCAGCTATTGCGCACTCCGCCGCGCTGAGAAGCCTCCGCAGACATGCCTTGGTTCGATGCTGAGCCTGGGCCATACAGGGCGAACTCGGCGCGCGGCAACAACCGATCTCACCTCTTCGCTCGCCCCGCCACATCTATCCGCCTGACCTCCCTGTGTGGGCGATCCTTTAGAATATCGTTTTTCCGAGGACAACGGTCATTGCGCAATGCAAGATGGCCGATGACGACTTTTGTGGTTCTCTGTCTTTCGACCTTGCAGGTCTGGTCGACCAAGCCATATCGACCACGCGACACCGTCATGGCTCTCCCGGTACGGGCTCTTCTTGCACTCTAGTGAGCGAGTGGGGCGCTTTTCTGGTTGGGGGCGCGCAGGTTGTCACCATGAGCGCAAGCGAAGGGTCTGTCCGGCGGACGAGATGCTTCATATTGCTCAGCATGACAGATGGCCCCGAATGTGAAACGCACCCGAGCGAGTACACCGAATTGACAGGACGATTCGATATCCATAGACTTAGAACCTATCCGGAAAATCAAGAACGTCTATCAGAGAACGTGACAAAATGACGCACCAAGCTGCATAGTGGTGTTTGCCCAAACAACCATCAAACAGCGAGGTGCGTCATGGACAAACAGGATAACACAAAGCCGAAGAACGTTGACTACTTCCGAGTACCAGATGATCTATGGGCGCTCATCGAGCCCTGTTTGCCGGCTGTGCCAGTGCGTACGGGACCGGGTCGACCACCGGCGGATGTGCGAGCCGTATGGAATGGCATCTGGTACCATCTTTGGACCGGCTGCCAGTGGAAAGCCATTCATGTGACCTGGTTTGGCGTGTGCAGCAGCGTGCTCCACGAGCGCTTCCAAACCTGGCAGAAATCCGGCGTCTTCAATGCCATTCTGCGCCGACTGGCGGAATACTATGCCGAGCGCCAAGCAATCGGTTGGGAATGGCAATCGGTTGACAGCAAAATGGCGCCTGCACCTCTGGCGGATGACGCCTCGGGACGCAATCCCACAGACCGGGGCAAACAGGGCAGCAAGCTCCATCTGCTGGTCGATGAACGAGGCGCACCGTTGGCCCTGCATGTGACCGGCGCCAACGAACACGACAAATGGTCTGCGGATGATCTCATCGTCTCTATTGTCGTTGACCGTCCAGACCCAGCAGCGGTAGAGCAGCACTTCTGCGCCGATAAAGGTTATGACTACGACGACGTTCACGAAGCGGTTGCACAAGCTCACTATGTCGCACACATCAAACATCGTCGTCGTCGCAATGAACCCGTGATTGAAGAGTGTCCGATTCCAGGCGAACTGCGCTACCCGGCTCGTAGGTGGGTCGTTGAACGCACCATCGGTTGGCTTAGCAAACGCCGGGCCATCCGTACCCGTTGGGCCAAATCAGCCGCCAACTGGCTGGCCCTTCTTCAGTTTGCCTGTGCTCACATTCTCTTCAACATGGCAATTTACGGATAGGTTCTAAGTCTTACGGTTTCATAGAGCAATCATCTATCTCCGGCGACGTCACTGCCCCGCCCAGCGTGAACCTAGCGATGGCAGTCAGCTCCCAATTCTAGGCGTGACGACTAATATGCGCGGTGTTCTATAGTACTCCCATCGTCGCTGCATACGGATGGGGAGTGTTCTTAGCATTACCATCATTTGCGAGCCTGTTGAAGCGCCTTTAGTTTTCCAGGCCGCGCACCTATCAAATGGATAATCCCCGTTCAGGAATGAGATTCTGATGAACACAGAGTGGCGCGCATCCGGCCCGTATAGGGCGTCCAGCGCCTTGTTTTCCGGCATCCTCGAAGAGACTCAGTTGTTTTTGCAGACCTACGCCGGACTAACCGGCTCTTTGGACGAGCGCGTACAAGCCGCTAAGCAGCTTCTCGTAGAGGGCCGCCTGCCCCAGCGTTCGCGCTCAAGCCGCGAGAGCATCGTTGATCGCATCACGCGACGCATTACCTACTGGGGGCCGCCCACCTGGGTGCTGGATGACCTGGCATCCTTTGCCGGCGACCCCTCCCTGTTGGCGCTGAAAGCTGCCCTCCTGATGCATGTCTGCCGTCAGGATCGACTTCTGTACAGCCTGGTACAGGACGTAATCGCCCCAAAGTGGGACGAGGGCCAACACTGGATTGACAGTACAGACGTCCAGCGCTATCTGGATGAAGCAGTGCATTTGCATCCGGAGATTGAATCATGGACCCGGCAAACCCGAAAACGTCTCGGCAGCACCACGCTTTCGATCCTGCGCGACTATGGCTTGCTCCAGGGCAAGACGCGCAAGCAGATTGTGGAGCCGATCGTACCGGACGAGGCGGTAGCGCACGTTGTCAAACTGCTACGCGCTGAGGGCGTTGCGGAGCAGGAGATCCCTGCCCATCCTGACTGGCGGCTGTGGCTGTGGGGCAAGGCGCGCACGCGTGCCCGCACACAGCTATCGGCGTGGCCATAGCTCGTCGCAGTGAATACAATTGTCCAGGCGACTCCAGTCGCCATCCGCGTCATGAGGAGGCGGACGTGTCCCCTATCGTCGACCTGCTAGAGGAACGTTTTGACAACATGCTGGCTCGCCTGCATGAGGCGTACGACGGCATCGGCCACAGCAGCGGTCGACCTTATCTCTACTTCGTCTACCCGCCCCAAAAGGACCAGTATATCCGGCGGCTGGCCGATGACCGCATGCATTCCGACGGCGACCTCTACTTCATCCACATCGACTTGGTACGGTTAACCATTGACAGCCTGGCTGGGCAGGAAGAGAAGCGCGCCGCCCTGCTCAACGAGCCGGTCAAAGGCGACAACGCCGGAACGTCCATCGTACGGCTGTGGGCGCGGCGTCTGGCCGAGGAGATCAGAACCGGGCTGGAAGGGCTGGGCAGCGACCTGCGACCGGTGGTGGTCCTGCGCGGCGTAGCGGCGTTGCACCCCTTGGGCAATCCGACCAGCCTCATGGAATCGGTGGCCGAGAACGAGCCGCGCAACCCTCATACCGGTCAAGCCATTCCGGTTGTCCTGCTTGTGCCGGGTGATCATCCGCCCCAGGCGAGTCGTACCTATCACTTCCTGGGGCTGCCCCAAGAGCGTCTGACCTTCTATCGCGGGGAGGAGATGTAGACTATGCAAATCCGTGACATATTCGCCACGCGTGTGCGCGAGAGGATCGAACCGGTCGTCAAGGTGGCCGACCGCGCGCCGGCGGTGGTGTACAGCGAACTGGCGAACTTGGTCGTCACCCCTCAGTGGGAGCGCTACCTGCACCGCGTTCTCGACGCCTATGCGGATGCAGCCACGCGCGAGAACGAACAGGGCATCGGCATCTGGATCAGCGGCTTCTTCGGAAGCGGCAAGTCGCTGCTGATGAAGGTGCTAGGCGTCCTGCTGGAAGGAGGCGAGTTGGAAGGCCAGCCGGTGAACGACATCTTTCTCGGCCGCCTTCCCGCCAACAGCCCGGATCGTCGCGACATTGAACGTTTTCTGGCCATTCTGCGCAGGCAGATCACGACGACGGCGGTCGGCGGCAACCTGCACTCCATGCTCTCCGACGCTGGCGACCGCCTGCCGCTCATCGCCTTCAAGCTTTTCGCCGCGCAGCGCGGCTATACCCACAACTGGCCCTTCGCCTGGGCTGTGGAGTATCACATCGACGCCCAGGGTCGCGCCGATCAGTTCCGCCGCCGCGCCGAAGAAGAGACGGGCGTGGAGTGGAACGAGATCGTGATCGACCCGGAGTTCTACCTCGAGGACCTCTATCGCAGCGCCGCAGCGATCGTGCCTGACCATTTCTCGACCGCGAGTGCGGTGGAAAGCGCAGTTAGCGCCGTCGTGCGCAGCGGGATCGACGACACGCGGGTGATTGACCGGCTGCGCAGTTGGTGTGAAGCGCGTGATGCCGAGGGTAGGCGTTACAAACTGCTGCTCCAACTGGATGAACTCGGTCAGTGGATCGCGGCCGGCAACGCCAACGACCGCACAATGCAGGTCCAGTCGCTGGTCGAGGCTGCAGCCGAGCGCGGACGCGGGCGCATCTGGGTGTCGGTGACGGCCCACGGCGATATCCAGGCGCTCCAGCACAACGTGCAGCAGGAATACTACGCTAAGATCATCCAGCGCTTTGAGCTGCCGTGCCGATTGAGCAACGAGGACATCAGCCAGGTCGTGGAAGAGCGGGTGCTGCGCAAGACGCAGGCCGGCCGCACCGAATTGACCCGTCGCTTCCAGGAGCGCACAGGCGTTATCGTCGACCTGGGCGGCGTTGAGCGCGCCCAGCGTGTCTACCCGGACCCGGACGCCGGCAATTTCCCGCTCTTCTACCCTTATCTGCCCTGGACGGTGAGTGTCATCCCCGATGTGGTGAAGGGCATCGCCCAGGCCGCCAATCGCGATGAGGCGCTGACCGGCTCCAACCGCACTATGATCGGCGTTGTCCAGGGCGGACTCATTGAGAGCGGCGGCCCGCTCGACGCTCCGTTGGGCAGGCTGATCTCTCTGGCGGACCTCTACCGCCAGTTGGAGGACGACGTGCCGGTGGAGACCAAGACCGACCTACGGCGCATCCGCGAGACAGTCCCTGATGCCACGGATATTACGAGGGATGTCGCCTACGGCCTCTTCCTGCTCGGCCAGGCGCAATACATTCCGCCCACGCTCGACAATGTGGCGCGCACGGTGGCGACCGACCTGGAGACGCCCCTATCCAGCCTGCGCAACCGCGCCAAACCGGAGCTTGAGCGCCTGGTGGCTGCCGGCTATGCCAAGCAAGTGGGCGACCAGTACGTCTTTCTGAACACGCAGCAGCGCACCTTCCAGGACAAGGTGCGCGCACGCCAGGAGGAACTGACGGGCCGCTCCTACGATCTGAGCCAAGCGCTCAAGGATTACGAGAGCGACAACGCATTCCGCTTTGAGCGCGTGCCGCTCGCCGGCCGCGAGCTGCCCGTCAAGGTCGAGCTGGACGGGCGCACGATCCGCAACCCCTCGGGCGCACAGGTGACTGTCTACGTCTTCAGCCCGATGCAGCGCGGCCTCGATCCGCAGATCGGCGATGATGCGGCCATGCGCCAGCGCTCCGCCCAGCAGCCCGACGCCGTGTTCTTGCGTATGGGCGAAGTGCAGGGGCTGCGCGCCGGGCTGGCCCTAGCCGCGGCGACGAAGGAGATCGCCGATGGCGTGCTGCAGTCGGCCGCCGCAGGCGGTGAGGCGGAAGTGGCGCGACAAGCCCGGCAGATCGACCTGCCCGAGCTGCAGACACAGGCGCGCCGCATGATCAGCCAGTCCATGCGCGGGGGCGTTGTTTTCTTCCGCGGCACAATCTACCAGCTTGCAGCGGGAGATGGTCCCGGCGAGGCCGTGGTCAACACGTTAGCCCAGATACTGCCCAATATTTACCCGCGCTACGGCGAGGTCACCCACCGCATTGCCAATGAGCAGGCCGCCGTGCGTGCGGCGCTGAACCACAACACCAGCAACCCCGATCTGCACGCCCTGGACGTCTATCGCGCCGACGGCGAGCTTAACCAAAGCCACGCGCTGCTGGCCGCGCTGCGCACACAGCTCCCCTCCGCCGAGCAGGACCAGGAGCCGGTCAACGCCGGAGACCTGCGCCGCCGTTTCGAGGCCCCGCCCTACGGCTGGGATGGCAACTGCGTCAAGGCGGGCCTGGCCCTGCTGCTGCGCGCCGCCGAATGCCGCTTCATCGAAAACGGCGTCCTGATCACGGACCCGGGCAGCGACGAAGCCGAGCGCATCCTCACCAACGACGCCCGCTTTCGCAATGTGCGCGTCCAGGGCGTGCGCTCGCAGTTGACGCCGCTTGAGCTGCGTGACATCCGCGACCACATGCGCCATTTGTTCGCCATTCCTGCTCGCGTCGCCGTGATCGCGGCGGCGCTGAACGGCGCTCTTCAGGAGAAACTGGAAGACCTGGCCGGGCGCGGGGAGGCCGTCAATCAATGGGCGAGTACAGCCCAATGTCCCGTGCCGCAAGACTTCCTGGCCGGGAGGGACACGGTGCAGGAACTGCTCAACATCGGCGCGGCCGAACGTCGGCTGATCGCTTTCCGCGACAAGCGCGACCTGTTGGACCGATTTGCCGGCCTGCTCCAGCGGCTGGAGACGTTCAGGAACGATCACGATACGCTTTTCCGCCGGGTGCGTGACTTCTACACCGGCATGGTCAACGCCGGCGCTGACCTGAACGAGGTGCGCACCTTCCTGCGCGATTACCGCACGCTTGAGCAGCAGCGTACGCTCACGGAGCCGGAGCGCTGGAACGAGCTGGCTCAGTCCTATCAGGCCGCACAAGCCGCCGTCACGGGGCAGATTGAGGCATGGCGCAGCCAGGTGCAGGGGCGGTTGGCCGCCTTGAGCGCCGAGTTGGAGGAGGCCGTGCGCACCGCGGACGTGCCCGGCGAGCAAGTGCGTGATGAGGCGGCCGCGCTCTCCGCCCTCTATGACGACGTGCGCAGCCGCCTGGAGCGCGATGCCCGCACCTTTGGCGAGACGCGCTCCCTGCTTGCGGTTCTGTACGAGAGCGAAGAGCGCAAGAACGAAGCGCTGCGCGAGTTGCGGGCGCGCTATGCGCCGCAGCCGCCGGTCGACGTGAAGGCGTTGACCTGGCGCGATCTGGCGCCGGAGCCGGTGCATATTGCGTCCGCCGAGGACCTTGATGCCTGGCTGGAAGGGGTGCGCGCTCGCGTGGCAGGCTATCTCGATGACGGCAAGACGGTCATCATCCAGTAAACTTTGAATAATGGCGACTTAAATTCCCTCTGAGAGTTGATGCCATGCTCAAACAACACAAAGACTTGTTGCGCACGCTTGTTGCCGACCTGCGCCACACGTTGGACGGCGCTTATGACGAGGCCGCGCCTGATGGGCGCACGCGCATCCGCGGCGACCTCGACCGCGAGCTGGAGCGCATCGGCATTGCGCCCGACGGCGCCGTTACGCCGCTGGACGCGCTGCCCAACCGCACGCCCCACGACGAGCGCGCGCACCGCGTGGCCGCGGCGCAGCTTGCCGCTGCACTCAAGGAGGAGCGGGCGGCCCTTCGCTCCGCTCAAGGGCAAGCCCTTCGCGCGGCGCAAGGGCAAGCTGTGCGCGCTGAGATCGTGGAGCGCGCCGCCTATACGTGGATCAACCGGCTGCTGGCGCTGCGCGCCATGGAAGCGCGCGGGCTGATTGAGGAGACGTTGCGCGCCAATCCGGCCTATGAGGGCGTCTCTGAGGCGCTCTATCTGCTGCGCTTTGAACAGCCGCAGCGTACAGCCGGGCCGGACGGCGGCTGGCGCGCCGTGATCGAAGACGCCTGCGCAGCCCAGGCCAAGGCGCTGCCCGGGCTGTTTGACCTGGACGACCCCAACGCCGCGCTGCGACCTTCGGCGCCGGCGCTGCTGCGCTGCGTGCAGGCGGTGGGCAAGCCGGAGTTGGACGACGTTCTGGCCGACCCGGACGCGCTCGGCTGGGCCTACCAGTTCTACCAGGAGGAGGCCAAGGCGCGCGTCTATGCCAAGCTGGGCCGCGGCGGCAAGATCGAGAATCGGGCCGAAATCGCGGCGGCGACGCAGTTGTTCACCGAGCCGTACATGGTCAAGTGGCTGCTGCAGAACAGCCTGGGCCGCAGCTACGCCGAAGCCTACCCGGACTCGGCCTTGCCGCAGACGTGGGAGTACTACATCGACCGCGAGAAGATTCTGGCCGAGCAGGACGGTGACGGCGAGGCGGACCAAGCCGAGACCGAGAGGCGTCCCCTCTTCACGCTGGACGAGTTGACGTTCATGGACCCGTGCGCCGGTTCGGGGCATTTCCTGCGCGAGGCGTTCGACATGCTCTTCGCCATGTACCGCGAGCGGCATCCGCAGATGGACGCCCGCGCCGCCGCCGGCCGCATCCTGTCGCATCACCTGCACGGCGTGGACATCGACCCGCGCGCGGTGCAGCTCAGCGCCATTACGCTGCTGCTGCGCGCTTGGGAGACGGCGGGGGACGGGCGGGGCCTAGAGGGCTTCCCGCCGCCGGCGCTGAACCTGGCCGCCACGCCCGCCCGTTTGGACGCAGGCGGGATGGAACGGCACTTGCAGCGCTACCCCGAGGATGAGGTCTACCGGCCCATCCTGCAGGGCGTGTTTGCCGCGTTGGAACAGGCCCCCATCCTGGGCAGCCTGATCAAGCCGGAAGAGCACCTGGACGCGGCCATCCAGGAGTTCCGCCAGGCGCGCCGCGGCGGGCAGACGGGCCTGCTGGCTGAGGACGAGACGGCCAACCGGCTGCTGGCGGAGCTGGCGCGGCACGACCCGGCCGAGCTGAAGCGGCTGCTGCTGGAGCGGGTGGCGCGCAGCTTCGGCCGCGAGGCCAGGGAGAGCGATGTGGCCGCGCAGTTGCTGGGCCGCGAGGCGGGCGAGGGCGTGCACCTGCTGCAACTGCTGGGGCGCAAATACGCCGTTGTCGCCACCAATCCGCCCTACATGGGCAGCGGCAACATGGACGCGCCGCTGCGCAAGTATGTGGAGGCGCACTACAAGCCGGGCAAGCGCGACCTCTATGCCGCCTTTATCCTGCGCTGTCTGGAGTTGGCGCACTATGGCGGCCGCGTGGCGATGGTGACGCAGCAAAGCTGGATGTTCCTCAAGAGCTTTGCGGCGCTGCGCGCCTTGCCGGAGGAGGGGTTGGCCAAGGCGAAGCAGCGCGGCGAGTTCACCGGCCTGCTGCGTGAGACGTGCATCGAGGGGCTGGCGCACTTGGGGCCGAACGCGTTTGAGGAGATCAGCGGCGAGGTGGTGCAGTCCGCCATGTTCACGCTGGGCAAGCGCGCGCCGGACGCGGGGCACCGGCTGGTGGCGTTTAGGATCACAGGTGAACCCAGTCCGCAGGCAAAGGTAGATGCGTTGCGAAACAGGGACTTGAGCGCTGCTCCATCCTGTGGTGCGAATCAGCTTAGGCTACTCTTGATCCCCAATTCGCCCTTGGCCTACTGGCTTCCGGATGAGCTAACTAATCTGTTGCAGACGAAGCACCGCCTTGGCAGTGAGGCGGCAGCGAGGCCAGGGTTACAGACAAGTGACAACTTGCGCTTTGTCCGATGGAGCTGGGAAACCAACGAGTGTACAGATTCGCGTTGGGTCAATTTCGCCAAGGGGGGAGGTTTCCGACGCTGGCATGGGTTGCACACGTTCAAGATCGACTGGGAGTCGAGTGGGACGCGGATAAAGGAGTACAATCAACGGACAGGCGATCACTGGTCAAGGAACATCCGGAATCATGACTGGTTTTTTGCTGAGGGGTTTACGTACACGCTCATGGCCAGAGGCTCGCTTGGCTGTCGTATCATGCAGCCTTCGCGGGTCTTTGATGTTGCAAGCATCGCCGTGTTTCCCAAAAACGGCGATGCGAGAGTGTGCGCGCTTCTGAACACGAATATTGCCTCATATCTCCTGAGAGTCTTGACTCAGGATTTGAAAATCCACGCAGGATACACGGAGCTTCTTCCCCTTCCAAGGCAGGGCTTTCAGGGATTCCTCTTTGAGGAACCCTATGCCGCCAAACTGATGATCTCCCAGGAGGACATGACAGAACTGGAGTTCGTTCCCGACTGCGCCGCGAGCCGGGAGATTCATTACCATGCGCTTTCTGTCTTGTTGGCAGTCTACGAGGCATACAACAACGAACACGCTTTTCGCCAATATGACCTGACCCAGGTTGCTAGACAAGAAGTCACCGGTGAAACTGGCACGCCCGGTGGCTGGCACCCACTCATTGCCGGATACGACGCGCTGCCCGGCCTGCCCGCCGGCCCTTCGGCAGGCTCAGGGCAAGCCGTCGACCTGCCGCCGCTGCCCCAGGAGGTGATCGACTACCTGGCCCGGCACGAGCGCATCCGCCCCGGCGCCGACGAAATGGCGGCCATCAAAGCCAACCTCACCGCGCTCTATGAAGCCGGGCCGGGGGCCAAGACCGACGATCTCGACCTCGAAGACCTGGAGCATGCCAACGACGAGGAGGAAGGCGCATCCGGGGCCTACATCCCCATCCCCACCGAGACGTTCCTGGAGGAGTTGAGCGTCAAGCTGCAGCTTCACCCCATCAGCGTCTACTGGCTGCTGGAGGAACTGCGCGCCGAAGGCGTGCGCTGCAAGCCGGAGGAGCGGCGTCTGCTGGAGGACCGGCTGACCGTGATCATCCTGCGCCTGCTCGGCCACCGCTGGCCCAAGCAGATCGAGGCGAGCGAACCTGTGCCTCCCTGGGCCGACCGCGACGGCGTCATCCCCCTGAGCGCGGGCACGGGCGAGCCTACGCTGGCGGACCGCGTGCGCGCCCGTCTGCGCGCCGAGGACGGCGACCTGGGCGCACAGCAGGTCGAGACGCTGCTGCACGAGCTGACCGGCCGGTCGCTGGAAGAGTGGCTGCGCAGGGAGTTCTTCAAGCGCCATGTCAGCCAGTTCAAGAAGCGGCCCGTCGCCTGGCATCTGGCGAGCGACCCTACGGCCGCCGGGCGCAAGAAGAGCGCACAGCCGGCCTTCGAGTGCATGGTTTACTACCATGCCACGGATACGGATGTATTGGCCCGCATCCGCACCCAATACGTGGACAGGCTGCTGGCCCCGGCGCAGCGCGATCTGGCGCGTGCTCGCGGCGAGAACGACGATGCCGGCGCGGCCGCGGCGCAAGCGCTGATCCAGGAGTTGGAGGACTTCGCCCGCCGTCTGCGCGGCGTGGAGGAGGAGGGCTTCGTCTGCGCCGAGCTGGACAAGTACCTGGCGGATGAGCCGCTGGACCGTTGGGCGGGCGACGGCGTTTTCCCGCCGGCGTCGCCGCAGGAGTTGGTTGCGCAGGAGCGGGCGTGGCAGGTGGACATCAACGACGGCGTGCGCGTCAATATCGCCCCCATGCAAAAAGCCGGTCTCTTGGCGAGCGATGTGCTGGCGAAGAAGGACGTGTCCAAGGCCATCGCCGACCGGGCGCGCTGGCGCTCCGACGAGCGGCGCTGGGTGCGCGCCGGCAAGCTGCCCCGCTGCGGCTGGATGGACGAGTCCGTGCCGGAAAGCCCGCAGTGGACGGAGCTCGCGCCGCAGCGCGAGGCCGAGCGCATGAGGCTGGAGGAGAAACGGCAGAGGGTGTTGGCGGAGTTGGGGCAGGAAGGCTAGATTGGTCGCTGAGGACCACTTTGGGCAAATCTTTCAGGCTGAATCATAAGAGTATTTATTCCGGAAAGGCAATGTTATGGCGAAGGCTACTCCCGGGTCCTGTTTCGGATGCAAATACTATTTGCGCTTTTCCGCCGCTGAGAGGCGATACATCGGTAGGCCGCTGGCCGCGGCGGGTATGCCGGAAACCGTGTGGGGTGGCTGCACGTATACAAATGGCGATACGCGCCACCTGATCCGTCTCTACCTCCGTTCCCCGTTGCGGGGATGTCCGCTTTGGAAGCCCGGCTACTTTGAAGAGGATATTGGTTTAGAATGCCCGCAGTGCAAAAAGGGCCGATTGGCCATACGGCATATTCGGCGCGAGCGCAATGTGTTTACGTTCGTCGGATGCACGCGTTATCCGGACTGTCGATTCACCAGCCGTTTTCTGCCCCTTAAGCAGCGTTGCCGCTATTGCGACGTGCCGTTGGTACTGCATACCGGCGAGATCATGACGTGCGTGTGCCCCAAGTGCAAGCGTACTGCGACCGTGCCGCTATTGCTGCGGTCGTGGCCGCAACTTATCCTGCAGAATGGCTTATGCTCGCACGGACTTCCCGCTGCTAGCTGTCGCCTATGTGAGCAGAGCAGACGGGAACGGAGAAACCTGATCCTGCTGGAGATACCGCAGGTTGCAGCGATCTCTAGGGTACAGCCGCGTTCTGTGCACCTGCTTACTGATTTCGAGGACGAGTTCTATGACGACGATGATTATTTACAGTTTGAGGGGAGCACTGAAGACGGTTGGCCGGCGGAGGATGATTGGCTTCTGGACGACGGGGCAGAGGAATTGGCGCTCATCCTGGAGGATCTGGACGACTATAACGAATCTATGGCGCGTTCCAACGATGAGGGATGGTACTATCCGGATTAATGAGTCGGCCACAGGCCGCATGCACGGGGCCGTCGACCTTCTCTTTGAGAATCCCGTGATAGCTGCACAGGACTTGATCGAAAGACTGGATGTTTCCCATCAGACGGCCATGCGGATTCTGCGCCAACTGGAAGAACAAGGAATTGTGACCCAGATCGGAGATCGTCAGCGTAATCGCCGCTACTTGGCCGCACCGATTATCGACGTAGTGAGCTAGAGGCAACGGGCGTCTTGTCTATGATGATCCGTGGATATAGTGCGGTTCTAATATCCATTTCGATGCCAATATTTACATATGGAACGATGAGCCTACTATGGGCGAAACGCTGCAGAAACGTATCCATACGCTGGTAAGCCAGTACTTCGCGGCCGGCGAGGGCGCTTGGCTGGTTTGGTGCGACCCGCGCGGCGATTGGCTGCCTTTGCTGCGCCGCGTGGCCGGCGACCGGCGCATGGGCGGGTTCACGCTGGTCGAGGTGACGGAGCAGACAGCCGGCGCCATGGGCGGGCCGGTGACGCGGCGCGAGCTGCAGCAGCGCATCGATGCCCGCGAACCCTTTGTGCTGCACGTGCCTGCAGAGCGGGCGGCCCTGGGCTGGCTGTGGGGCCAGGCCCTGCTGGCGGAGGCCATCGTGGACACGCCCCTGCGCACCCGGCTCATGGAATGGGGTTGGCATCCCCACAGCCTGACCGTCAGCGACGATGAGGTGGCTGCGCTGGCGCGCGCCAATCTGCAGGAGGACCCAGCCGAGTGGGGTTCTGGAGGGTTGCAGCCGGACCTGGATCAACTGCTCGAGGTATTGAGCGGTTGGCGGGAGCCCGACGCCGAATCCCGGCTGGCGCTTGACCTCGCGGTGGAACAGGCCGGCCTGCCCGCCCTAGAGGACGAGGATTTGGCGGGTTGGCGTCGCCGTTGCTTGGCGATGCTGCTTGTGACCCACGCCCACCGCCAGGCTCCCGATGTCGTGCCGGAAGCGCACGAAGGAGTCATCTCCGGCCCCGAGCGCGCCCTAGCTCTGGAGTTAATTGAACGCTGGGCGGATAGCCATCGTCTGGCCGAGCGCCTGCCGGACGCCATTGGGGACGCAGATGTCGTGGCGGGTTTTGACGGCATCCTGCCTGCGGTTGACGCCAATCATGGCCCCTTTGTCTCCCGCACCCTCGAGTACGCGTGTTTTGCCAACGCGTGTAAGCGTTTGGCGCAGTTGGACGGGCGCGATTTGCTGGAAGCGCTGGCTGATCTGTGCGAAGATGTTGAACGCCACGAGCGCGGCCTGTGGGGTCACCGCATGGCCGGCAATACATGGGCTATCTCTTGGGGTGAGTTGGGCCGCCTTTGCGCCGCAGCAGATGAGTTGTTGGCGGCAACGCCGGCGGCTGAATGGCCGGCTCCCCACGACGCCGTCGAATGGTATGTGGGCGGCGGCTGGAGGATGGATCATGCCGGCGAAGAGATCGAGCGCGATCTGGAGGCGGCTGTTCCGGAACTGACTGCATTGATCGCGCCGCTGCGGCAAGCTTATCGAGCGCGTTGGGAGGAAACAGCTATCCGCTGGTCGCAGTGCTGGGTACAGGCCGGATGCCCCCTGCCGGAACAGATGGGAACAGCCGGCGAGTGGCTCAAAGAGATGCTGGAAGACGCTTCCGTTCCGACGGCTGTATTGACGGCGGACGCGCTGCGCTTTGACCTGGGGGCTGGGCTGGTCGAACGGCTGAACCACCAGGAAGGCGTCGAGCGTGCCAGGGTATATGCCGCCAGGGCTTGCCTGCCTTCGGTTACAGCCCTCGGCATGGGCGCCGCTCTGCCGTTATCCGAGGAGCAGTTGGAGGCGGATTTGCCGGATGGCAAGTGGCAGCTCTATCGGACCGGCTCGACAGACAATCTGAGCAGTGCTCAAACGCGGCGCGATTGGTGGTCGCGCCAGGGCAAGACCGTGGTGATCGATGGATTGGCGGCGGTCTTGGACAGCGACTGTCCGCAGCCGGCAGCAAATGTCAGGCGGCTGATCGTATATGACGCCGTCATCGACCGCATGGGTCATGACGACCAGTTGGCCTTTCAGGGAAGCCGTGCTGTCCTCGAGCGCTATCTGGACGCCACCGAGCGGCTGCGCGATCGCGGTTGGCGGCGTGTCCTGGTCGTCACGGATCACGGCTTCATCCGCTGGTCGGGCATACATGAGCATCATGTCCCCTTCCCACAGCCCGAACCCGCCTACCAATCCCGCCGGGCGGCGGCCTACCCGGCCGGGACGTCGCTAGACGGACCGCAAGCCCTTGCCCCTGGCGGCAAGTGGCGCATCGCGTTCCCGCACGGCGTGTCCTGTTTTCGCACGTATGGCGGCCTCGGATACTTCCACGGCGGCGCATCGCTCCAGGAGTGGATTATCCCGTGTGTTGTGGCGGAGTGGCCGCAGACTGCGCAGCCGGTCGGTGTGGAGATTGCGCCGGTTGACCACATCTTGAGCAAACGACCTAAGATCACGCTGGGTGTCACGACCGGCAGTCTTCTGCGCGAGGATAGCATTCCCCGCCAAATCGAGATCGTCATCCGCAACGCCGCTACCCACACGATCCTGTTCCGGTCTCAAAAGTTAACGGCGACGGGAGAAGAAGCGCAGCTAGAGGTAGCCGTTCATGCGGTCGAGGGCGTCAGCGCCGAGCGCAACACGCCGCTGCGCATCCAGGCGCGCGACGCGCGCACTGAAGCTGTGTTGGCTGAAATAGAATGCACCCTCATGATTGAATTGGGAGGATGGTAGACGCCACCCATGGAAACCACGCACAATAATTTCCAGCCTGATGATCTGGATCGACTTCTCTTTTCCGCCTTTCCCGGATTAGTGATGCGCAAAGACCTAACGCAAAAACTGCGCGGCATGAGCAAGGCGCCCAGCTATGTGTTGGAGTTCATGCTGGGAAAATACTGCGCCGATCTCTTTGATGATGAGGCTGTACGCGAAGGGTTGGAACTTGTACAAGAAGAAGTAGCGCGCTATATCCCTCGCGGAGATGAAACTGAGGTGATTAAGGCGTCAATCCGCCAGCGTCCCCCCAGACGCCTGATCGATCTCGTTCAGGTGCATTTAGACGAGCGCCTAGACAGCGGCGTCTACTGGGCCAGCCTGGTTACGGCCAACATCCACAATGTGAACATCAGCGATAAGACCGTGGAGCAGTACAACCGCCTGTTGACCGCCGGCGTTTGGTGTAATTTGTTAGTGAGCTATGACGATACCTATCGCTATCGCAACCAGACCTACCCGTTTGTGATCCAGCGACTCGAACCGGTCCAGGTAGGGCGTGTCGACCTGCAGGAGTATTGCGCCGGCCGCGCCCAGTTCACGAGGGATCAATGGATCGACGCGTTGCTTCGTACGATGGGTTATGAGCCCACCCATCCGGCGCTTACCCAACGCGTGAAGCTGCTCTACCTGGTGCGCATGATCCCGCTGGTTGAGGCCAACTACCACATGATCGAGCTGGGGCCGCGCCAGACGGGCAAGTCCTTCTGCTTCACGGAACTCAGTCCCTATGGCACGCTCTTAGCCGGCGGCGCAGTGACTGTGCCCAAGCTCTTCGTCACCACCGCGGGCCGGTCCGCTCCTGGGCTGATCCGTTCGCAGGACGCTATTGGCTTTGATGAGATCGCGGGCAGCACCTTCAACAAGGACGATGACAAGAACCTGTACAAGAACTACATGGAGAGCGGCCAGATCAGCCGCGGCACAATCACCGTAACCGGTGAGGCGGGTTTTGTGTTCAATGGCAATATCAATTTCGACCCGCGCGAGAACATGCAGGCCGAGCACCTCTTCAAGCCGCTGCCCATGACTGTGAGCGACGATGCCGCCTTCCACGATCGCTGGGCCGCTTATCTGCCCGGTTGGGAGATGCCGCCCATCAAGCCGGAGATGCTGACGTCGCATGTCGGCTTCATCCTTGACTACATCGCCGAGTTGTTCCACCGCGAGCTGCGTCATGCCGGCAATTATGGCACGCTGTGGGAACGTTGGTTTGAACGGCCTGAAGGCGAATGGAGCGAGCGTGATCGGCGCAGCATTGTGCGCACCTTTTCCGGCTTGGCTAAGCTTATCTTTCCGTGCGGCGAAATGCAGAAAGAAGACGCCCGCATGTTGTTGGAAATGGCTTTGGAACTGCGGCTGCGCGTGCGGTTGCAGCTTCATGAGATTGACAGCAAGGAATTCGCCCTGACCTCATTCTCGTATGTGGACCGTGAAACGGGTGGGTTTCATACCGTGCAGGGTACTGTTTAGTAACCTGTTGTAGAAACGGGCGATAAATAAATGCTCCTGGAGAGTGGGCCGAACACGTTTCCTCTAGCGAAGTAAAAGGTTCACTATGAACGCTTCCGATACCTGGAAAACGCCTGTCGACAAAGACTTTCTGTTGACGCCCCATCCGATCATCGGGGCGCTGACGTTGGCAGGTTTTATGGCTGTTTTGGTCAGCGACAGGCAGGCGGACACAGGAATTCGCTTCACGTATCTGCTCTTCGCCGCCTTTTCCTATTTCTCGGCTCTGACGGCGCTGCTGCTCTATCAGCGCTATCCAGAAGCAGTTCGTTGGTTGTTATGTTTCCTCTTGGTGGCAGTGGTGACCGGCGGGCTAAGCGTATTGCAGAGTATGGCGTTTCTCGCTCTACTGCCAATCCCCATTGTGGTGGCCATATTGTTGGTCGGCTTTCCGTCTGCGTTAGTTGTTACTCTTACTCAGAGCATATGCCTGATATTTGCCTATCAACATTGGCCTATGGGAATTGGCAATCTCCTCATCGTGCAGGTGTCTTTGTGGCTTACCTTATTCCTGCTGGTCGTTCTATATTCCTCGGCGCGCAGAATCGCTGATTGGTCTTTGTACAGCACCCAACGCCAACAGCGTCTGCTGGAAGATGCACGCGAGCGCATGCTAGATCAAGAACAGATACTGGACGAACTCATGCATGCCAACCGTCAACTCGATCTCATGAACGAACGGCTGGCATCAGCTAGGCTTATGGCGGAGGAGGCGCAGAAAGCTAAATCCGTCTTCGCGGCCAAGGTCAGCCACGAATTTCGTACGCCTCTTAATATGATCATCGGGCTGACCGATTTACTTATCGAGACGCCGGACGTTTACGGCGACGCCTTGCCGGCTGCACTGCTTGAGGACTTGCAGATCGTCCATCGTAACTGCATGCACTTAACAAGTATGATCAACGACGTTCTTGCCATTAGCCAGATGGAGGCAGGCCGCCTCTCATTGCATCGCGAGTGGGTGGACCTGGACGCCGAGATAGAATCGGCCATAGCCGTCGTCGCCCCGCTCGTTGAGAAGAAGGGACTTGCGCTCCATGTGCGCATTCCCACGACTTTGCCTGATGTCTACTGCGATCAGACGCGTATTCGCCAGGTGATACTGAACCTGATCAGCAACGCCGCTCGCTATACCGAACGGGGGACTATCGTTGTCGAGGTCGTAATAAACGGCCCAACTATCACGGTAAGCATTACCGACACGGGACCGGGTATCGACCCTCAAGATCTGGAGTTGATATTCGAACCGTTCTACCAGCGAACAGGCAAAGTGTGGCGTGAGAACGCAGGCAACGGGTTGGGCCTGGCCATTAGCCGGCAGTTCATAGAACTTCACGGCGGACGGATATGGGCGGAGAGCACGCCTGGCAGCGGAAGCATGTTTGCTTTTCGGCTGCCCGTCTCACCATTTCCCTCTCCTGCGGCTTCGACAGCAAGATGGATTAATGAAGAATGGATGTGGGTGGAACGCACCGAACGACCCGATATCCCGCAGCTTCCTTATCGTCGGCGTATCGTCCTGTGCGACGAGACCGGCGAGTTGAGCAGCCTGGCGGTTGAATCTGCCCAAGCGGTTGAAATCGTCAACACAGAAAACCTGAAGGCGGCGATTACCGCTATAGATGAGTGTCCGGCCCATGCGCTTATTCTGAATACGGCATCTATGGATCGTATGTGGAGCGCCATCGATGACGCGCGCCGCAATCTGCCCGACACCCCAATCTTCAGTTACACACTGCCACATTCGATTGACCTGGCACGGGTGTACGGCGTGTTTAAATATCTAATCAAGCCGATCACCCGCGCCGATTTGCGGGCCGTATTAGCTGGGCTTGAGAGAGCGCCAGCGCGCGTCCTTGTCGTTGACGACGATCAGGATTTCCGTTCGCTGCTTGTGCGCATGCTTAGCACCCTTGCCCCTGCTATGCAAGTGATGGAAGCGCAAAACGGGGAGCAAGCCCTGCACTTCCTTCGCGACCAAGCCCCCGATCTGATATTCCTCGACATTGTCATGCCAAACTACGACGGTTGGCATTTCCTTGATCTCAAGAACTGCAACTTGGACATATCCGACATCCCAGTGGTCATTGTCTCCGCTCAAGACCCGTTGGGGCAG
>CAZYSJ010000082.1:0-21140 GCA_964649875.1 uncultured Caldilineaceae bacterium | reverse complement strand
CCTTGACGTATGCCGGTCTCTGTGTTAAGGTTGCTCGCATGGTACAGGAAAATGGGAGTCGAAAATGACGGGGCCGGCTGAACGAGGCTGCCGGCGACGGCAGATGTAATTCGGGGAGAGTATTGAAGAATGCAAGCGCAAATCCATGCTTGGGAACCGATGCTTCTCTCGATGGCTCATGAGGCGCACGCAGCCCATCGCGAAGGGATGGCGCAGGTTGAGGTTGACCGTCGCGACCTAGACCGCGCCTACGAGCATTGCGATGCGCTCACTGCGCTGCACAGTCGTTCTTTCTATGTGGCCTCCGGTCTCCTCCCCAGGGAAAAGAGGCGGGCCGTGCGCGCCTTGTATGCGTTTTGCCGTGTGACGGATGATATCGTCGACAGCGGCGACGCGGACGCGGCCAGCGTTCTGGCGGCCTGGCAGGCGCGTACCGCCGCAACCTGGCCGTCGCACGATGATCTCGTGGCGCTCGCCTGGGCCGATGCGCGGGCGAAATTCAATGTCCCGCAGCGCTACGCTGAGCAGTTGATCGCCGGCGTTGCGCAGGACCTCCACAAGACGCGATACGAATCGTTCGACGAACTCGCCGCCTACAGCTATGGCGTCGCCTCTACCGTCGGATTGATGAGCATGCACATCATCGGCTTTTCGTCTCCTGAAGCGATTCGCTACGCCATCAAGCTAGGCGTTGCGCTACAGATGACCAATATCCTGCGCGACGTCGGTGAAGACTGGCGGCGAGGTCGGGTATATCTGCCGGCCGAAGATTTGCGCCGTTTCGGGCTGTCCGCAGAGGACATTGCTGCGGGCAGGGTCACGTCGAACTGGCGTCGCTTCATGCGCAGCCAGATCGAGCGCAATCGCCAGCTCTACGCCGAAGCGCTGCCGGGCATAGCCCTGCTGGATGCGGACGGACGCTTTGCCATCGCCGCAGCAGCAGATCTCTACCGCGCCATCCTCGACGGGGTGGAGGCGAACGATTACGATGTGTTTTCTCGCCGCGCCCACACCTCAACGATAGGCAAAGTATTGCGCCTGCCGCGTATCTGGCTCCAGTCTAAGCGGGTCTCCGTTTCCGTCTGATTATCTCTCCTCAAACGAAATACCCATCCCCTGTGTATGCACGCTATAGCGGATGAAACCGTAAAGGGCTTGCAAGCGTTATCTTCTATTGAAGCCCGAGTTGTGACAAGCTGCATACGTGGACTTATTGAATGCAGCTTGCAAAGACGCAGCAAGACCATGCATGGGGAAGACAGGTGATTCATGAATACAACCTTCGGGCGTCGTATGGCGCTGCATATTGCGTTTCTACTGGCGGCGACGCTCATCCTGGTCGGATGCGGCAATAACGGAATGGAAGACGCGCCAACCGCCGAGCCTGTAGCAGAGGCGGCGAGGACTGAGGTTATGCCGGCCGCGGAGCCTGCAGCGGAAGCAACCGCCTACCCCGTGGCCACGACAGATGCGGCGACTGCGCCGGCAGTGGCGCCGCAGGAGGCGGTCGCAGCCGAAACAGCGCCGCCACCCGAAGCGCCGGCAGAGAAGATTGCAGAACCGTCCGATGCGAATACAGGCGCACTTCCCCGCATCGTGACGCGGGCGCGCCTGGCCGAACCGCCCGCCATCCTGCGCGATCTGCGTTATGACGGACCGTCGAACCGCGTCTTCGTGACGACATCGGATGATTGGTTGATCGTCCTCGACGCATCCGAATTCCGAGAAGTGGCGCGCTTCGCCTTCGGCGGCGATCTGACGCTGGATGCCGCCAACCGCCGGCTCTACGCAGCGCCGGGCGAAAGCTACGTGCCGGAAGGAGAATCGCCGATCATACACGTCGTCGACGCGGACTCGCTGACGGAGATCGGCGCGCTGGAGGGCGGTCGTTTTCTATCGCTCGACGTGGAAGGTCGCCGCATCTTCACCGGTTCGCCGCTGACCTCATATGGCGAGGAAAGCGACCAGCAGGACATCGCCATCTACGACCTGGAAACGCTCGAGGAGATCGGGCAGATCGACCAGCCGGGCGTACCTGTATACAATCCGCTGCGCGATGAACTGCTGGTCATCGCCTATACCGTCTACGCCGTCGATCCGGACAATGGCGATGTGCGCATGGACTTGCTGCCCCATCTGCAAGAGCAACCGTTCGCGTGGTGTAACGGCTGTGAAATGGCCGAGGCCGCGCATGTGTTTGATGCAGAAGGTCTTCTCGTCGTCGAACGGAGCAAGGTTGCTACAGGAGCCGGCGCGGGGATCTACCCGGAGCCGCTCTACTTTGACGCCGCGACGCTACAGCCGCTGGAGGAGTTTGAGCGCCGCCCGCCCCTCCAGTTTTCTTGCGGCAGCCAACCGTTGATGCTGCCGCCGGTCGAAGGGCGCATCCTTCGCCAGCCGTATTTCATCCGCTACCTGGTCTATCGCAACTTCACCGTGCATGGGTTGGACGGCGAAGAGATCGCATGGCGAGACGGGCTTTTCGCGCCGTACGTCAACCCGCGCACTGCACAGGCGTACGTAACGCAGGGTTACGTCCTCGACCTGGCGTCTTTGACGCCGGCGGGCCGGATGCCTGAATTCTGCCCGCTTGCGGTCGACGAAGCGCAAGGCCGCATCTATGGACGGGCCGAGGGCGATCTGTTGGTGATCGACGAGACCGGCGGCACGCCGCTAGCGCCGCCGCCGACTGAACCGGATGCGCTGCCGGCTGTATCGGTGCTTGACATCCTTATCTCGCCGGGCTACCCTGCCGACCCGACCATTTTCGTGCTGCTGGAAGGCGGCCGCGTGTACCGTACAGAGGACGACGGGCTTTCTTGGGTACGAATCCAGGGCGGGCTTCCGCTGCACGACAACCTAACGCTAACGCTGAGCCTCTCCCCCAATTTTGCTGCGGATCGCACGATTTACGCCGGCGGCTTTGTGTACGATTTCCAGGGAGAGGGCGTCCTCCGATCTACAGATGCAGGCGATACATGGGAGCCGTTGTGGCAAGGGCTGGAGCATTTGCGCGTCTACGATCTGCGCATTTCACCGGATTTTGCAGCCAACGGGCGGATTCACGCGCTTGCGCGCTATCAGCGCATCTCGCCGTGGGAAGCAGGCGTCAGCCTGTGGGAGTCTACGGATCGCGGGCTGTTGTGGACGCAGGTCATGACCGCTGCCAGCGAAAGCGAACTCGCCATGCAGGCGGCAAGCGTTTGGTCGACCGAGCCCGATTTGCCGGTGCGCCTTGCCGGATACGGCCAGACACTTGAGGTAAAACCGGAGGGCGCCGACGCGTGGGAGGCGCTGGACCTAGGGCAACCGGAGAACCAAATTTTCCGCGCTATCGCGCCGTCGCCCGCCTATGAAACGGACGGTACGCTTTATGTCCTAGGCGAATCCGGCCTGTGGCGAACCACCGACCGCGGCGTTTCCTGGCAGCGTTGGGACGACCCGCGTCTGCAGAATCGCACCTTTGAGAACGCGCTTTCGGCGCTCGCGGTTTCGCCGGCGCTGCCGGACGGAAGCCACAAGCTGTTTGTGGGCAGCTTCTCCGGCGAGTTCTGGGCGCTTAAACCGGCAGAGACGGCAACGGCTGGCCCACGCGAAGACGCCCCGGCAGCAGAGACGCTCCCTTCTCCGACCGCTACGCCGGCGCCGCCCCCTGCCGAGCAAGACGAAGCGCCTGCGCCGCAAGCTCTCCCAGAAGAACCGCCGGACGGCGCTTTTCGCCCGATCGGGCCGCTGGCCTCTCTTTGGGAAGCAAGCGATCAGACCAGGAGCGAACTGGGATATGCCCTGCAAGAGACAGCCGAGAGCGCCCCTGCGGCCTACCAATCGTTTGAGCACGGCGCGTTGATCTGGCGCGGAGATAACCTCTCCATAATCGCTCTATTCGACGACGGCAGTTGGAAGGCTTACCCGGACACGTGGGAAGAAGGAGAACCGGAATTCGACGTTGCTTTGAGCGCGCCCGATGGACTCCAACAGCCGATGCGCGGTTTCGGCAAGCTATGGCGCACGGAGGAGGAGGTTCAGGAGCGACTGGGGTGGGCGCTCGACAGGGAGCAAGGTTACAGCGCTTTCGTGCAGCAGTTCGAGCGCGGTTTCCTGATGGGCTCGCCGGTCGGGGCGCATGTCTTCGTTGAAGAGAGAGACGGAGAGGGCCGCTGGCACTGACCGGCGACCCTCCTACTTGCTGCTATGCCTGGCGCTGCGCCCAATGCATGCGATCAAAGTCTAGCGGGTTCGTCATAAGCGGATGGTATGGCCGAACGCGCACGCCTAGCGCCAGCTTTCCGCTCGCGGCAGGCGTGATAGTCCCGCGGTACAGAACAGCGCCGTCCTCTTGGCCGGCCTCTTCCAAAGCTACGGCGGCAGGAAGTGAAATCCCGCCTTCGCCTTGCGGTTCTCCATAGACCGCTTCTACCCGTACGTCTTGCGGACTGACTGGGGCAGGAAGCCAAAGCCTAGCCTGTAAGTTGACCGTATCGCCGACATGAAGCGTCGTTCCGTCGATCGGCGCCGCCTCAAGCCGCACCTCGTGCCAGTTCTGGCCGATTCGTCGCTTCCAAGCCACGAGCATCCGCGCGGACGAATAGTCGTCCGCGGTAAAGGCGGCCCCGCCGGCAGCGGCGGGCATATAGTACTTCTCGCAGTAATCGATGACCATGCGCTGCGTGCTGTAGATCGGCGCACAACTGGCGATCGACTGCTTCATGACATCGACCCACCCCTCCGGCACACCCTCTGCGTTCCGGTCGTAGTAGAGCGGAATGATTTCCTCTTCGAGCGTCCGGTACAGGCTCAAGGCGTCGGCCTCGTCCTGCGTCTGCGCGTCCTTGTACTCGCGGTTCTCGCCGATTACCCAACCGTTCTTGCCGTTGTAGCCTTCCACCCACCAACCGTCGAGTATGGAGAAGTTGGGCGCGCCGCACAGCGCCGCTTTTTGCCCGCTGGTCCCGCTGGCTTCTCGCGGGCGTCGCGGCGTGTTCATCCAAAGGTCAACGCCGGACACCAGGGCGCGGGCAAGGTTCATGTCGTAGTCTTCGACAAACACGATCTTGCCGGCGTATTCGGGCTGTTGGCTAAGGCCGTAGATCTCGCGGATCAAAGCCTTCCCCGGTTCATCTGCAGGGTGGGCCTTGCCGGCGAAGATGATCTGGATAGGCCGCTTTTCGTCGTCGAGCAGGCGGCGGATGCGCGCCACGTCACGGAATATGAGGTTGGCCCGCTTGTAGGTGGCGAAGCGGCGAGCGAAGCCGATAGTCAACGCGCCGGGATTAAGCACGCCGTCGACCGAATCCAGCACCTGCGCTCCTTCGCCATGCCGCAGATATTGCCGTCGGACACGGCGGCGCACCATTTCGATCAGCGCCTGTTTGCGCACCTGATGCGCTTGCCATAGCTCGCCGCTGGGGAGGCCGTCGATATCCGCCCATACAGACTCGTCGTGAACGCGATCGAGCCAGCCGTCCGGCAGATGCTGTGTGTAGAGGTCGCGCAGTTCCGGGGCTAGCCAGGTTGTCGTGTGTACGCCGTTGGTGATGTGGCCAATCGGCACTTCGTCGACGGGCGTATCCGGCCAAAGGAATTTCCACATATCGCGGCTGACGCGCCCGTGCAGTTTGCTGACGCCGTTGTGACGTCCGCTCAAACGCAAGGCCAGTACAGTCATGCTGTACTGCGGGCCCCATTCCAGTTCCTGTCGAGCGAAGGCGATGAAGCGCTCACGGTCAACGCCCAACTGGCCCCAGTACTGCCAGAAGAACTTGTCGATCAGTTCAAAGCCGAAAGCGTCGTTGCCTGCGGGCACCGGCGTGTGCGTCGTGAACAGCGTATTCGAGCGCACCGCTTCGACCGCCTCGTCGAAGGACAATCCCTGTTCCTGCACCATTTCGCGCACGCGTTCCAGGCCGAGGAAGGCGCTGTGGCCTTCGTTCATGTGCCAAGCGTCCGGCTTGTAGCCGAGGGCGCGAACCGCGCGTACGCCGCCGATGCCGAGCACGATCTCCTGGCTGATGCGCATTTCGCGGTCGCCGCCATACAGCCGGGCGCTGAGTTCGCGATCTTGCGGCGCATTGCGTTCAACATCGGTGTCCATCAAGTAAATGGGGACACGCCCCACCTGAACGCGCCATACCCTGGCGTAGACGACGCGGCCGGGCAGGTCTACGCTGATCAGCGCCTGGCGGCCTTGCTCGTCCACTGCAGGCGTGGCGGGCGCCTCGGCAAAATCGATCCGCTCGTATTCCGCGATTTGTTGGCCGGCGGCGTCGATGCGCTGGGTGAAATACCCTTGCGGATAGAGAAAGCCGACGCCGATAAGCGGCACGCCCAGATCGCTGGCCGCCTTACAATGGTCGCCGCTCAAAATGCCCAGGCCGCCGCTGTAGATGGGCAGCGCTTCGTGCAAGCCGAACTCGGCGCTGAAATAGGCGATATGATGGCCGGTGCGTTCCGGGTAAGCGTCCTTGAACCAAGTGCCGGCATCCGGGTTCATATAGGCGTCAAACGCGGCCATCACCCGCGTATAGACCGCTACGTACTCCGGATCGGCGGCAACGCGGTCCATATCGGCCTGCGCCGCGCGATGCAGCAATTTGACCGGGTTGTGGTTGACGGCCTCCCACAATTCGGGATTAATGCGTCCGTAGAGTTCTTGCGCTTCAGGATGCCAACTCCACCATAGGTTGTAGGCAAGTTCTTCCAACCGCGCCAATTCACTCGGTAGTCTGGGCAGTATGGATAACGTGGATATGATCTTCATGTCGAGTTATGCCTCTCGATGTCATCTGTCTATGCGGTTCACTTAGCGCACCTGCGTCATACTTACCGGATTGCGCCAGTATCTTCCGTCACGCGTGAGCAGCTCATCGGCCTCTTTGGGCCCCCATGTGCCGGCGGCGTATCTGGGCAGACTAAGCTTGCCGCCCTTCTTGGCTTCCGCTCGCTCCTGCTCCAGCCGCCAGCCTTCAATCACGCGCGTGACGCGATCCCAGGCTAGTTCAATCTCATCGCGGCGGATGAAAAGCGTCGTATCGCCCAAAATGGCGTCGAGCAGCAGACGCTCATAGGCGTCCGCCGACGGCTGGCTGCCGAAGTATTCTCGGTAAGTGAAGTCCATCGCCACCCGCTCGATATTGACGGCCGGTCCTGGTCGCTTGGCGTCGAAGGAGAGCCGGATCTCCTCGTCCGGTTGGATGCGCAACGTAAGCACGTTACTGGGGGGGATCTCTTCGCTGTTCAACGTTTCGAAGAGGAGCAGCGGGGGCTTGCGAAAAACAATGTTGATCTCGGTCGTCTTGGCGGCAAGGGCTTTGCCTGTGCGCAGATAGAACGGCACGCCCTGCCAGCGCCAGTTGTCGATCTCCAGCTTCCAGGCCACATACGTCTCGGTTACCGAGTTCTCCGGCACGCCCTTTTCTTCCGTATAGTCGGGGATCTCCTTACCTGCGCTGACGCCGCGGCCGTATTGGGCGCGCACCACCCAGTCGGCCACGCTCTCCGGATCGATGGGGCGGATCGAACGCAGCACGTTGACCTTCTGGCTGCGCACAGCCTCCGGGTCGAAGGCGACGGGCGGCTCCATAGCGGTCAATGCAGTGAGCTGCATCATGTGGTTCTGCAACATATCGCGGATGGCGCCGGATTTGTCGTAGTATCCGCCGCGGTCGCCGATACCCAACGTCTCTGCGACCGTAATTTGAACCTGGTCGATATAGTTGCGATTCCAGATCGGCTCGAAAATGCCGTTGCCAAAGCGAAAGACCATGATGTTCTGGACAGTCTCCTTGCCCAGATAATGGTCGATGCGGTAGATCTGTTCCTCGGAGAATAGTTCGAGCAAGTGCTCGTTGAGATCATGGGCGCTGGCAAGGTCGTGGCCGAACGGCTTTTCGATGATAATGCGGCCCATGCATTCGCTGGAACATAAGCCCGAATCATGGATGAGCGTCGTTATCGGTTTGAATACTGACGGCGGCGTCGCCAGATAGAAGAGGTGGTTGCCCCCGATGTTGCGCTCCGCATCCAACTCGGCGACGCGTTTCGCCAGCCGCTCGAAGCTCTCGGCATCGTCGTATCCGCCGCTCTCATAGAATAGCCCGCGTGCGAAGGAGTTCCATAGGCGCTCGTCAAAGCCGACGGTCGAGAACTCGCGCACCCCCTCTTTGGCCGACTCCCGAAAATCCTCGTCCGTATGCTTGCTGCGGGCAAAACCGAGGACGATGAAATCGCGCGGCAGCAAATTCTGATAGGCGAGATGATATAACGCGGGGATGAGCTTGCGCTTGGCAAGGTCGCCCGAGGCGCCGAAAACGATTAGCAAGATCGGCTCTTCAATTCGTTTCATGATCCGCCCTTTCTAGCGGGGCGCCGCTCTGCTCCAGTTCCGCGATCTTGCGGATGCGCAGAGCAAAGCGTTCTACTTGGTTGAACTGCGCCGAAACAAAAGCGCTGACGAGTTCTCCGGCCACGGCGGCGCCGGTCGTCTGGCTGCCGAGGCACAAGACGTTCATGTCGTCGTGCTCGACGCCCTGGTGGGCGCTGTATACATCGTGCGCCACGCTGGCCCGAATGCCGTGCAACTTATTGACGGCGATACACATGCCCACGCCGCTGCCGCAGATCAGAATACCGCGGTCCGCCGCACCGGATTGCACAAGCCGGCCAACTTTGGCGGCATAGTCCGGGTAGTCGACGCGCTCCGGCCGGTCCACCCCGGCATTGATGACCTCGACGCCAAGCTTTTCCAGTTCCGCCATAACGGCAGGCTTCAACGATAGTCCGACATGATCATTGCCGATCGCAACGCGCATAACTGTCTCCTTGGTTGGCTTCCAATAGGGCGACGCTGGTTGCGCCCGGTTAGCCGCTCGCTGCAGCGCCTGATTGGCGATGCGTGTAGGCCATGACAGGCCCAGACGCCTTGACTTGTACAGGCTGCCCGATCGCAAAATGATACATCGGACCCAGCCGTGCGTCAACGATTCGGCCCGACGGCAGTTGGATCGACACCAACTGATCATGGCCGAAGAAGAGAACCGCCCGTACACGGGCGCCTGCATCCGCCCCCGCCGGCATGACAGAGATGTTCTCCGGCCGCAGAAGCGCCTCAACTTCGCCATTGCGCTCGCTCACCAGTTCCAAAACGCCTAGTTCGCATTCGACCGTACGCCCGCGGGCTATGCCGGGCAGGAAATTGGCGTCGCCTACGAAGGATGCGACATCCCGGTCTGCCGGCTGACGATAGAGTTGTTGGGGCGGGGCCACCTGGCGCACGACGCCGTCGATGAGGACCGCCACGCGATCGACTAGGCTAAGCGCTTCCTCCTGATCGTGGGTCACGAAGATGGCGGTTGCGCCGGCCTGCCGCAGAATAGACCGCACCTCAGCGCGCACGCGCACGCGCAGACCGGCGTCGAGGTTGCTGAAAGGCTCGTCGAGCAGGACGACAGCGGGTTCCGGGGCCAAGGCGCGCGCCAACGCCACGCGCTGCTGCTGTCCGCCGCTTAACTCGTGCGGGTGGCGGCGCTCCATACCGCCCAGCCCGACCATCTCCAGCACCGTCGCCACACGCCGGTCAGCGTCGCCCGCATAGCTGTGCAAGCCAAAGCGCACATTGTCGATCACATTAAGATGCGGAAAAAGGGCGTACTCCTGGAACACCATGCCGATACGCCGTTGCTCCGGCGGCACGTGCAAACCGGGGCCGGCCGCCAAGTTGCCGCCGATCTCGATTTCGCCGGCATCGAGCCGCTCAAAGCCGGCGATCAGGCGCAGCGTGGTAGTCTTGCCGCATCCGCTTGGGCCGAGCAACGCCATCAGTTCGCCGCTTGCCAAATCGAAGGTAATGCCGTTGGCGGCGCCGACGCGACCGAAGCGTTTCACAGCGCCGCGCACGCGCACGCCCAGTTCGCAATCGCTCGCGGTCAGTCGTTGCCCCAACTCCGTACTCGCCCGCATCATCAACCGGTCATCTCTTCCTGTCGCAAAATGAAGGCCACGCTCAACGCGGACACAGCCAGAAGGATCAGCGCCGGCGCTGCAGCGCGGGTGAAGAACGCCTCGCCCGTTGCCGACCAGATCTGAGTGGCCAAGGTAGTGAAGCCGGTCGGGCCGAGCAACAAGGTGGCGGGCAGTTCCTTCATGGCGCTGAGGAATACAAGGGCAACGCCTGCCCAGATGCCCGGCCGAAGCAGCGGCAAGGTCACGCGCCATATCGTCTGGCGACGGTTTAGGCCCAAGCTGCGCGCCGCTTCCTCCAGGCGCGGGCTGATCTGGAGCAAACCGGAGCGGATCGTCCCGGCGGCTTCCGGCAAGAAGCGGATGACATACGCAAAGAGCAACATGATCAGCGTCTGGTAGATGAATGGCGCGTAGTTGGCGCCGAAAAAGACGAGACTGAGCGCTATCACGATGCCGGGCAAGCCGTTGCCCAGATAGGCGGCACGATAGACCCAAGCGCTATAGCGGCTTGGGAAACGGACGGCCAGATAAGCGACAGGAAGCGCCAACGCTACGGCAATCGCAGCGGCGCCGCTTGCAGCGCGGAGGCTGTTGGCTGTGGCCGTCCAAACGGGCAGCAACGACTCGCCGGCCGTCAGCCCGCGCACGAGCCAAAAGACGACTACGCCGGCAGGCAACACGAGGCAGGCGATCACTACGGCGGCGCAGAAGAGCAGGGCAGGCCAGCGCCATGCGCCAAGATGAACGATTTGCCGCCGCCGCGCCGCGCCTACGCCGGCGCGCTGGTATTCGCGCATCGTCCCCTGTAGACGCTGAGCGCTCACCAAAAGCAGGATAGTCAGAAAGACAAGAACGAGCGCCAACACAGACGCCAGCGTGCGGTCGAAGCTGCTTAGGTACTGTAGGTAGATGGCGCGCGTGAAGCTATTGAAGCGAAGGATTGATACGGCTCCAAAATCACTGAGCACATAGAGCGCCACCAGCAATGAACCGGCGGCGATCGAGGGACGCAGACTTGGCAGCGTCACGCGGCGAAAAGTTTGCCACGGCCCGTAGCCCAGGCTGCGCGCCGCCTCGTCGATGGCCGGATCGAGGTTTTGCAGCCCCGCTCTGACGCTTAAAAAAAGGTACGGGTAAGTGAAGAGGGTCAACGCCCACACCGCTCCGGGAAGCCCGTAGATGGAGGGCAATCTCTCAACGCCAAGCGGCTCTAGCCAACTTTGGACGAAGCCTCTAGGCCCCATCATAGCGACAAGCGAATAGGCGCCGACATAGCTGGGGATCACCAGCGGCAACGCACCCAGGACCGTCCACCACCTGCGCCACGGCAGGTCGGTGCGAACAGTCAACCACGCCAAGGGGATGCCGATCAGCCAGGAGGCGATGGTCACCAGTGCGACAAGTATGAGACTGTTGAGGACGACGCGCCCAGTGCGCTCGCTTACCAGAATCTCGATGGCTTGTGCGACGCCTGCCGAACCGGCGCGTACCGCCAGATACGCCGGCGGCAGCAACATGAGCAAGGCGATGGCGCCCGTGATAATGTAGAGAGCGATGCGACCTGTCGATACGTCAGCTCGCAGGCGCGGCGTCATTGGGGCGATGGTGCGCTCATTCATCATATGTTGTAGCGGGCAACGCGTTACGCGCCTGCCCGCGCATATGTCTCCTTGCCTACTTCGTGATCGTCAGCGCCGTGGGACGCACGCCATAAGCGCGGATAGTCAGCGGCCACACGAGCCAGACCAAGCCGATGATCGGCTGGACGAGCGGGAAATAACCGTAGTCCTCACCAAAATGCCTCCACACCGTGCTGCCGACAGCGGCAGGATCGACCAAACTCCATACGCCTACAACGATCGTCATCAGCGTCTCGAAGACAAGAACGGCGACGGATAGCCGCCAAGTCCACGACCGGCGATAGGCGAAGCCGAGCGTAGCCGTCAGGTAGCAAAGCGCCGCCAGCGCGCTCAATGCGACCGGCAGGTAATCGACGATATCCTGGCGGATAAATAACTGATAGGCGGCACGCGCGCCGGTCGACAAAGCCAGCACCGGGTAAGAAATCGCCAGAATATATCCTGCCGGGCTAACCGCGCTTTCCCAGAGCGAATCCGCCTGCTTGCTTTTCACATCCGTCTGTGCCGTCATCACTCATAATGCCTGAACAGAATACTGAACCAACGCAATCATCTTATTCAAGCGGATTCTACGCCGCGCATCTGTAAGAACGCCACGCATTCCGCTGATGAGCGCTATGCGTTGTGGTTGGCGCTTACGAACACACGAACGTGCTGCAATAGCTCATCGTAAGCGTATACCGCCGGAATGTCGGGGTAATCTGCGCACACGTTGGCGGGGGGACGGTAGAGCACGCGCTGCGTAGCTTGCAGCAGCATGGCGATGTCGTTGTACGAGTCGCCCACCGCTAGCGTACGGAACCCCAAATCGTGGAAGGCGGCCAGGGAACGGCGCTTGGCGTGCGGCACGCGCAACCGGTAGCCGGCGATCATCCCCGCCTCGTCCACTTCTAGCGCATGGGCGAAGACCGTGGAGAGACCCAGCTTGGGCAACACTGGGTTCACGAACTCATAAAAACTGTCGGTAATGATGATCAAGGGGACGATGCGACGAACTTCGTCCAAAAACGAGCGCGCGCCCGGCAGCAGATCCAAGCCGGCAATCACCGCCTGAATATCCTGCAAACGCAGCCCGTGGCGGCGCAGAATGCCCAAGCGCATTTGCATCAATTCGTCGTAATCGGCAACATCTCGGGTTGTCAATCGCAATTCGGGTATGCCGGTCGCGTCCGCTACTGCGATCCATATTTCCGGCAGAAAAACGCCTTCGAGATCGGAGGCGAGCAGAGGAGGAGCGTTGTTTGGCTTGTTCGGCTCGGTCATAGAAAGATCGTCGTTCTGGTTCATTGGATACGAAGAATAGGCCAACGCCGTCGGACGCTTCGGACCCGTGACGACGGCGGCCCGGCGAAGACAGCCGCATAAGTCTACCAGACACCAAGTAACCGGACCAAACGGTCTGCAGTTAATAGGCCACACTAAGCTCCCCCCGGTGTTAACTTCATTTGACGCCTTGAGTTAGATTCGGTAAACTTGCCAGCGTCCCTTAGATTTCATGAGATTTTCGTGACGGTTCACATTCACACACAGGCCTGCTTACAGATGCACGACAACAGGGCTGAAAAGCATACGACGAACAACGGCCTTATCTGCGTCGGGCTGAGTCACAGATCCTCTACGGTGCAGCAGCGCGAGTGTTTGGCAAACGCAGTCGATCTTTGGGCGGAACACTGTTTGCAGGCATGCCCGCGTGGAACCGAATGGGCGCTGCTATCAACCTGTAACCGCATCGAACTCTACCTGGCGGTCGAGGGCGCGCCCGCAGACTTGGCCGCCGAACTGCGGCGCTGTACAGCCGCGGTTACCGGTCTCAGCGATGGTGAACTGGCGGAGATGATCTACATCTTCGCCGGGAACGAAACGACAGAGCATCTACTTTCTGTGGCGGCAGGCCTCGATTCTATGGTTCTGGGTGAAAGCCAAATCCTCGGCCAGGTCGTCAAGTCGTATCTGCAGGCAGTGGAACGCGGCACAATCGGCCCCGTGCTGCGAGGGCTGTTCCGCGCCGCCATTCGCACAGGCAAGCGCGTGCGGTCCGAAACCGCGCTCGGTCGCAACCCCGCCAGCGTCAGCTCCATCGCTCTAGAACTGGCGGCAGCGCAGTTGGGCGATTTACGCGATCGGCGGGTGACAGTCGTAGGCGTGGGCGAGATCGGCGGCATTATCCTCAAGATTGCAAAGGCGCGCGGTATACGCCGCGTGTCGATAGTGAATCGCACGTTTGCACGCGCGCAGGCCGCTGCGGAGCCGGGTTGGAAAGCCTATCCGCTGGAAAAGCTGGCCTCAGCCCTAGACGGCGCGGACCTGATTATCACGGCAACCGGCGCCCCGCATCCCGTCATCCGGCGCGAGATGCTCGTTCAAGTTGTGCAGAGCCGTAAAAGCACGGCAGCCAAGCCGTCTGCGGATCCGCTGTTGGTCATCGATCTGGCGCTGCCGCGCGATGTAGACTTGGGCGGCGCGCCTCTCCCCGGCGTGACGCTCGTCGACCTTGACGAGATTCAGCGCCATATGGCCGCCGCCCTAGCGCAGCGCGCCTCCGCTGCCGGAGACGCCCGACAGATCGTCGCGGAAGAACTGGCGCGCTTCCATTCACACCTGCGCGAGCTGGCGGTTAGACCTCTCGTCGTCGAGCTGCGCCAGAGAGCGGAATCTATACGCGAGCAGGAGCTGCAACGCACGCTCCGTTTCCTGGGCGACGTCGATCCGGAGACGCGTGAGCATCTGCACCACCTTACGCGCGCCCTCGTCAACAAGCTATTGCACCAGCCTACTGTGCGCCTGAAGCGGATGGCCCGCGAGAGGTCGGCAGCCGAGTCCGCGGCTGCAGCTCGCGAGTTATTCGGTCTCGAAAACGCCGCTTCCCGCTTCTGATCCAAGGATGAATAGTCGTGATTGAAGCGGTAACCATCGGCACGCGCACCTCTCGGCTGGCGCTGTGGCAGTCAGAACATGTCGCTGGCCTTCTGGCAAGGGTGCAGCCCGGCTTGCGAACTAGACTACAGCCGTTCGTCACTCAAGGCGACAAGACGCTCGATCAGCCCTTGCCCGCGATCGGCGGCAAGGGTCTATTCACCGCGGAGTTGGAACAGGCGTTGCTGGGCGGCGACATCGACCTGGCCGTACATTCCCTAAAGGATCTGCCGGTGGAACAGCCGCCCGGCTTGACCTTGGGCGCCGTCGTCCGGCGCGGGGATGTGCGCGATTGCGTGATAGCCAAGCATGGCTGGACGCTGGAAACGTTGCCGGCAGGCGCAGTCGTGGGCACAAGCAGTCCGCGCCGCCGCGCCCAGCTCGAAGCCATGCGTTCCGATCTGAACATTCGCTCCGTGCGCGGCAATGTCGAGACGCGGGCGCGCAAAGCGCTGGAGGGCGAGTATGACGCGGTGATTCTAGCCGCGGCCGGCGTTGAACGCTTAGGGCTGGAGAGTCTGGTCACAGAGTGGCTGTCTGCCGATGTGTTGTTGCCCGCGCCGGGGCAGGGCGCGCTGGCCGTGCAGTGCCGAGCCGACGATGACGCGCTCCTCTCGCTCCTGGCCGAGATCGACGACTCTGACACGCGCCTGGCGACTTCGGCCGAGCGACGTTTTCTCCAATTGTTAGGCGGCGGTTGCGCCGCTCCTATCGCCGCGCTGGCGCAGCGCAATACGGACAGCATGTTCACGCTAACCGTGTTTGCTGCGTTGGAAAGCGCCGTCCCCGTGCGGAGGGCAGCGTCCGGCGCGGATCCAATGGCCTTGGCGGCGACGCTAGCGGAGCGCGTTCTTGCCTGCGAGGGAAGCCGCGACAAACCGCTGACCGGCAAACGCATCGTCGTGACGCGCCGCCAACAGCAGGCGCAAACGCTGCGTGACAGACTCACCGAGCTTGGCGCTGAAGTGATCACATCTCCGGCTATCGAGATCGCGCCCGTCGATGATCCGGCGCCGCTGCGCCAAACCCTGCGGCGTCTTGACGACTATCGATGGATCGTGTTCACGAGCGCGAACGCGGTTCGGATCTTCCTCGCCGCCCTACAGGAAGAGGGACTGCCCGCGAACGCCGCTCTTGCCTGTCGTATCGCGGCGGTCGGCCCGGCGACTGAGGCTGCCTTACTCGCCGCGGACCTTCAAGCCGACTACGTGCCGGATCGTTTTCTGGGCGATGCCGTTGCCCGCGGGTTGGACGTGAAGCCGGGCGAGCGCGTGCTGCTGCCGCGTGCCGCCCAGGGCGGGAGCGAACTGCCGGCGATCCTGTCGGCGCGCGGCGCTGTCGTGGACGATATTGCCATCTACCGGACTCAACCGGTCGAACTAACCGATGTTTCTATAGCCGAATTGAAGCGCGGCGTCGACGCCGTGATCTTCACCAGCGGTTCGACGGCGCGCAGCTTCGCCGCGGCGTTGATGCAATCAGGATTGTCGGACCTGCTCGAGCGCTGTACAATCGTCTGCATTGGACCCAAGACCGCAGAAGCTGTACGGCAACTCGGTTACACTTCCCACCTGACGGCGGATGTGCATACAGAAGAGGGACTGATCGAAGCGCTCATCGACCACTATCGGGGTAAAGCGAGATGAATCAAATCGTCAGCCGCGAATCCGGCGCTACGCCTGCGTCGGAGATATTTCCTCATGCTATCGCGTCTGCATCTGCGCGACCGCGGCGGTTGCGCACTTCTCCTGCCATGCGCGCCCTGGTGCGCGAAACGCATCTGCGGGCGGACGATCTCATTCTGCCCCTCTTCGTGACTCACGGCCGCGACGTTCGGCATCCCATCGCCTCGATGCCGGGCGTCTTTCAGCTATCGGTCGACGAAGCGGTACGCGAGGCAAGCGCGGCGATGGCTGAAGGCGTGCGCGCCGTGCTCCTCTTCGGCATCCCCGCGCAAAAGGACCCGGTCGGCCTGGAAAACTTCGCTGCTGACGGCATCGTCCAGCAGACAATCCGCGCGCTGAAGCATGCGCTGCCCGATCTGATCGTGATTACCGACGTCTGCCTGTGCGAGTACACCGACCACGGGCATTGCGGGCTGTTGAACGCTGCGGGCGCGCCGCATTACCATGCGAACTTGCCCGAAGGCTATGTGCTGAACGACGAGACGCTGGATATATTGTGCAGAGCGGCGCTATCCCACGCGCAGGCGGGCGCAGATATCGTTGCGCCTAGCGGCATGATCGACGGCATGGTCGCGGCCATCCGCGGCGCGCTGGACGCGGGCGATTTTGCGCACGTGCCCATCATGTCCTATGCCGTCAAGTACGCCTCATCCTACTACGGCCCCTTTCGCGAGGCGGCGGAGGGAGCGCCTCGCTTCGGCGACCGCAAAACCCACCAGATGGACCCGGCTAACGTACGCGAGGCGCTGCGCGAGGCCGCGCTGGACGTGGCCGAAGGCGCCGATTTCCTGATCGTCAAGCCGGCCCTGGCCTATTTGGATGTGGTCGCTGCGGTGCGAGGTCGTTTTCCGGAACTGCCGCTTGTAGCGTATAACGTGAGCGGGGAATTCGCCATGATCAAAGCCGCGGCAGCCAACGGTTGGCTGGACGAGAGAGCCATCGTCATGGAAACCCTCACAAGCATGAAACGCGCCGGCGCCGACTTAATCATCACCTACCACGCGCGCGACGCAGCGCGCTGGCTTCGCGAAAACACGAGTATCAGATAGGAAGAGAAACCATGCCCAAACCAACTCCGCTTGCCATCCAGGATCGGCCGGCCCAGAACGTGCTGGAATCGGTTGACCTCACCGAGAAAGGCCGGTCGCCGAGCGGTGAGACGCTGACCTCAAATCGCCGGCTGTACATGCAGTTTCTGGCTTTCGGCGGTTGCAAGGATACCGCAACGCTCATCGACGCGCTGCGCGCCTCCGGCATCCACGGCGTGCTCTACGAAGACATTAACGACCCGACGGGGGTTGGGCTGCTGACGTTCAGCGAGTCACCCGATTACTTCCTCGACGAGACGCGCCGCTTTCTGACTGCGCCGCCCTTTGCCGGCCTGACGCCTAAACCCGAATACACAATGCTTGGGCGCACCTATTCGCTCGGCTATGAGCCTGACTTGGACGAAACATTGGTAGGCCGGCCGCGGCGCCGCGTGTGCGATCCGGAACTGCCCTGGGCTGTCTGGTATCCGCTGCGCCGCTCCGGTTCATTCGAACGGTTGAGCGCGCAGGAACAGAACGTGATCCTAATGGAACACGGCGGGATCGGGCGGGCGTTCGGCAAGGCGGGCCTTGGCTACGACATCCGCCTGGCCTGCCACGGCATGGACAAAAACGACAACGATTTCGTCGTCGGCCTGGTGGGGCCGGAGCTTCATCCGCTGTCGATGATTGTGCAGCGCATGCGCAAGACGCAGCAGACATCGCTGCATCTCGATCGGCTTGGACCGTTCTTTATCGGACGGGTCGCCTGGCAAGCGCAGGTTGAGCAGGGGGCCGGCAATTGAGCAAACCGCATGCAATGAGAGAGGGACAACGCCGCGCCTCCGCAGCCGAAGCCGTAGTCGCGGAACCGACTGCGCCGTTTCTGCGCGCCTGTCGCGGTCTGCCGGTTGAGCGCACGCCCATTTGGCTAATGCGACAGGCGGGCCGCTATATGGCGGAATACCAGGCCGTACGCGCCCGGCACAGCATGTTGGACGTGATTCGCACGCCCGAACTAGCCGCTGAAGTGACGCTGCAACCAATCGACCGCTTTGGCTTCGACGCCGCGATCATTTTCGCAGATATCCTGCCGCCCCTGATCGGGATGGGGCTGAAGCTCGATTTCGTCAAGGGCGCCGGTCCGACCATCGAGAACCCGCTGCGCACGAACTACGACATCGACATGTTGGCGACGCCGCCGGCCGAAGAACACCTCGGCCCGACGCTGGAAGCCATTCGACTCGTTTCCGCTGAATTGGCGCAGCGTGACATTCCGTTGATCGGTTTTGCGGGCGCGCCGTTCACGCTCGCCAGCTATGCCGTAGAAGGCGGCGGCTCAAAGAACTATGCGCGCGTCAAAGCGCTGATGTACGGCGAGCCGGCGGCATGGAAGCGGCTGATGACCAAGTTGGTCACCGTACAGGCCGATTATCTGCTCAAGCAGGTCAAGGTCGGCGCGGCGGCGCTCCAGGTTTTCGACTCTTGGGCCGGCCTTGCCCTTGGCCGGGAGGATTACGTACGGTTTGTACAGCCGTACAACCGGATGCTCTTCACCGCTTTGCAGCGCGGCGGCGCGCCGGTCATCAATTTCAGCACCGGTACGAGCGCTTACTTGGCTGACGTTGCCGAGGCCGGCGGCGACGTGCTCGGCGTTGACTGGCGCATGCCCCTCGGCTGGTGCTGGCAGCAAGTCGGCTACGATCGGCCTATACAAGGCAACCTCGACCCGGTCGCTCTGCTGGCGCCGTGGCGCGAACTTAGGCGCCAGATCGACCGCGTACTTGTCGAGGCGAACGGGCGACCCGGACACATCTTCAACTTGGGCCACGGCATTCTGCCCCAGACGCCTGTCGACAACGTGGCGCACCTCGTGGATTACGTGCATGAGGCCGCCGCTCGAAAAGGCTAAGCCCGACACCGCAACCCATTCCCGAAAGGCTGCGACATGACGCAAATTCGTTACCCGCTGGGCGTGCTCATCATGGCCTATGGAGGCCCCAACTCGCTCGACGAACTGCCCGGCTATCTGTCCGACATCCGCAGCGGGCGGCCTACCACGCCCGCCGTACTGGAAGAAATCACCCACAATTACCGGATGATCGGCGGCAGCTCTCCCCTGCTCGGAATCGCCCGGCAGCAGGTGGCAGCCGTGGCGGAAAAGCTGGACCCTCAACGCTTTCGTTGTTACCTGGGCATGCGCCACTGGTCCCCATGGATCGAAGAGGTCGTGGCACAGATGGTCGAGGACGGCATCACCCATGCCATCAGCCTAGTGCTTGCGCCGCACTACAGCAAGCTCAGCGTCGCCAAGTACCAGGCCAAGATCGCGGATGGGCTGGACATGGTGCACGGCCGCATCGAGTTCGAGCATATCGCCAGCTACCACGACGCGCCGCTCTACATACAGGCGTTGGCCAACCGGGTGGCGGAGGGCATTGCGCAATTCCCGCCTGACGAACAGCAGTCGGTCCATGTGATCTTCAGCGCGCACAGTCTGCCCGTGCGCATTATGCAGATGGGCGATCCATACGACGCGCAACTGCGAGAGACGGCGAGCTTGGTTGCAGCCCGCGCCGGGTTGGAGCCGGATCGCTGGTCTTGGAGCTATCAGTCCGCCGGCCGCAGCCCCGAACCGTGGCTTGGCCCGCAACTGGGCGAGCACTTACAAGACCTCGCCGCGCGGGGCGTCAGGAACGTCGTCAGCATCCCCGTCGGCTTCGTGGCCGACCACGTCGAGATTCTGTTCGACATCGACATCCAGGCGCAAGAGGAGGCGCGCTGGCTGGGGATGCGTCTCGTGCGCCCGCCGGCGCTCAACACGGACCCGCTCTACATCCAGACGCTGGTTGACCTCATCGAGGAGCGGACGGCGCAGTGGGAAGGCGCAGAGACGGCTTATTCTGTCCAAACCGGATGACCAAGGAGGCAAGTCGATGCTGAACACGAGCCGGTCGCAGCAGCTTTTCGCAGAAGCCGTGCGCCTGTTGCCTGGCGGGGTGAACTCACCCGTGCGCGCCTTCAAGGCTGTAGGCGGCCATCCGCTTTTCATCGAGCGCGGCGAAGGCGCTTACCTGGTGGATGTCGACGGCAATCGCTACGTGGATTACGTCCTGTCGTGGGGGCCGTTGCTCCTGGGGCACGCGCATCCCGAAGTGGTTGCAGCGCTCCGAGACGCTATCGCTCAAGGGACGAGTTACGGCGCGCCTTGTCCGCAAGAAGTGGAACTGGCTAGGCTGGTGACGGAGATGATGCCCAGCGTCGAGGTGGTGCGCTTCGTCAATTCCGGCACAGAGGCGACCATGAGCGCGCTGCGGCTGGCGCGCGCCTTCACCGGACGCACGAAGATCGTCAAGTTCCAGGGCAACTACCACGGCCATGCCGACATGCTTCTCGTCCAGGCCGGCTCCGGCGTAGCGACGCTTGGTCTGCCCGACTCGCCGGGCGTGCCGCCGTCGACCGTGGCGGATACGCTGTCGGCGCGCTATAACGACCTCGATTCAGTAGGACGTTTGTTTGACTCGTTCCCGCAGGAAATCGCGGCCGTGATCGTCGAACCGGTGGCGGGCAACATGGGCATGGTTCCGCCCGCTCCGGGGTTCCTGGCGGGGCTGCGCGAACTCACGGCAGCGCACGACGCTTTGCTGATCTTCGACGAAGTGATGACCGGGTTCCGCGTGCATCCGGGCGGGGCGCAGGCATTACTTGACATAACGCCAGACATCACGACGCTTGGCAAGGTCATCGGCGGGGGGCTGCCGGTCGGGGCGTATGGCGGGCGCCGCGACATCATGGAACTGGTGGCGCCGGCTGGGCCGATGTACCAGGCGGGCACGCTCTCCGGCAACCCTTTGGCCATGACCGCGGGTGCGGTCACGCTGCGCGCCATCCGCCAACCGGGCGTGTGGGAACGACTG